>CAUPNA010000031.1:0-31133 GCA_963512475.1 uncultured Undibacterium sp. | reverse complement strand
ATGTGACTTTACGTGGCACCTCCGTGTTGGGCTTGGAATTGCGCCCTCAGGTAAAAATGATAGAAGGTCGTATGTTTCGGCCTGGCACATCCGAAATAGTCGCTGGCCGCTCGATCTCGCAAGGTTTTCGTGGCACGGGTTTGGGAGAAACCTTACATTTCGCCCAGCGCGACTGGGTCGTGGTCGGTATTTTTGATTCTGGCAAAACAGGCTTTGATAGCGAAATCTGGGGCGATAACGAACAAATGATGGCAGCATTCCGACGCAATGCCTACTCGACTATCGTTTTTCGTTTAAATGATGCTAGTGCAACATCCTCTTTACAGGCCGCGATTAGCAATGACCCGCGCTTACAAATTGATGCCAAGCCGGAAATTCAATTTTATGCTGAGCAAAGCGAGGCACTCGCCACCTTCATACGAATATTAGGTCTTAGCCTCTCGGTTATCTTTTCTATCGGAGCGATAGTCGGCGCTATGATCACGATGTTTGCGGCAGTCGCGCAACGTATAGGCGAAATCGGCACCTTACGTGCATTAGGATTTCGACGTAGCGCGGTCTTGGTTGCGTTCCTTTCCGAGTCTTTATTATTATCACTGGTGGGTGGCGTCATTGGCCTATTTGCCGCTTCGTGGATGCAGGCAGTTGATATCTCTACGACCAATTTTCAAACCTTCAGTGAGCTCGCATTTCAGTTCAAATTGAATGGAGAAATTATCTTCAAAACCTTGATGTTTTCTTTGATTATGGGGTTCATCGGTGGTTTTATTCCGGCATGGCGTGCCTCCAGGATGAAGATTGTGGATTGTTTACGAGCCTCATAAAATAGATATTTCAGCAAGTATCAAACGAACGTATAAATACTTTGAAAATTCCTGAAACAAGACATATACTGTACATACATACAGTATTTTTAAGCTATCATGTCTCCCGTTTCAATCAAGAATATCAATCAAAATCTGGAAAATCTCCATCCTGCGCTATGGCGGGCATCTCAGCTTGGGCGTTGTACAGGTGATTATGTCGCTTGTGGCTACCCTACTTTGGCCCAGGAATTACCGGGTGGCGGCTGGCCCTTGGCGGGAATGACGGAGATATTAGTGCCGCAGGCTGGCTGTGCAGAATTGCAGTTATTAAGTCCTGCATTAAATCAATTAGCGCAGGGCAAAATCGTTCTGATTAATACGCCCTATCGCCCGCAAATTCTAGCCTTAGCCGCGTTACAAATAGATTTATCCCAGGTGCTCTGGCTACCTTGTAGCAATTCTCAGGATGCCTTATGGGCTGCCGAACAAATAGTGCGCAATCAATCCTGCAGCGCGGTTTTGTTATGGCAATCAATATCGACAGGACAAAAACGTGCGCCTGCATTCAAGAGCGATGCATTACGCCGCTTGCATATTGCAGCACAGGCAGGACGCAGCTTATTTTGTGTCATACGACCATGGGAAAGTCAGCTCAGTCCCTCACCTGCACCACTGCGCATCAAGCTAAGTCTGCAGGAACAAAGTTTAACGATTGATATTTTTAAGCGACGCGGTGCGCAGCAAATTCGTCCCTTAACACTGCCGCTTTCGAACTACACGATTAATGCTACTAACAGCGCTACTGACAACATTAACCAACATACATTCAACGCCAATACAGAAAATGCCCGCGATTTCTCCACTCCCACCGTTATGGATAGCGATACATTTACGCCAGCTCGCGCTGGAGGTATTTCATCCGCGCTGGTTAGCTAAGCTTGGTACAGATTGCAGCATCGTAGTGTGTGACAGTAAAGTGGTTTGTGCTTTATCTGAACCAGCAAGGCATGCGGGTATTGTCCTAGGAATGCGGCAAAGCAGTGTCGGTCTGCTCAGCCTTGAGGCTATTATTAAAGAACGGGATTTAGGGGTAGAACAAGAGCTCAGACAAAAAGTCGCTATCACGCTCTTACAATATTCACCGCAAGTGGCTTACTCCGACGAACATCACAATGTTATCTTGATCGAAGTGGCTGCCAGCTTACGTCTGTTTGGTGGCATACGATGTCTGTTTCGCCGCATTCAAGACAACTTAGAAACGCTAGGTCTCAGCGCGCAATTCGGTATCGCCAGAAATGCCAGTGCCGCGACTATTTTCTCGCAACAATATAGCCGTAATTTTCATCAGCGAAGCAGAAGCTTACAACTGTGCTTGAGTCAAAAACATTTGGCACGCCGCCTTGATGTGATCCCCTGTCACTTATTAGCTGCAGCCGCAGCGCAAACTGACTGGTTGTCAGGTATCGCCTGTAATCAGCTAGGTGCACTGAGACAATTACCGCGCGCGGGCTTACAAAGACGTTGCGGCAAAGCGTTACTGAAAGCACTCGATACTGCGTATGGCGAACACCCAGAATTTCATCAATGGTTAGAAGTGCCAGCACAGTTTGATGCGCGCTGCGAACTACCTGATCGTATAGAAAATACCGATATCATTTTTCGATATGCGCGTGGCTTGATTTTGCAATTATGTGGTTGGCTCCAAGCTCAGCAATCAGCTGTAAAAAAAATCCACTTATACCTAGGGCATGAACGTGGACGACAAGCCGTGGCACCAACACTACTGCCATTACAATTAGCGCAAGCTAGTTGGCAAGAACCCCATCTGACGCATCTATTAAAAGAACGCTTAGGTCAACTGTCACTCAACGCCGCTGCTATTTCTATTCACTTACAAGCAGCGGAAATAGAATTACGTCAGGCACATAGTGAATGCCTATTTCCCGATAGTCGTCATCAGACCGAAGATCAAACCAGACTCATAGAACTACTCATTGCCCGTCTCGGTGCCGAGCAAGTATTACAAGCAGCACCGCATGCCGATCATCGTCCCGAAGTGGCCAACCGCTGGGTCTCGGTCATGGAAAAAATAAAACCGTCCGCCGATATGAACATGGCGTTAAAAAAATTTAGCAATCCACGACCAAGTTGGTTATTAGAGCAAGCTCAAGTTTTAAGCGTGCAACAACACAGTCCCTACTACGGCTCCAAACTCAAATTACTCTCCAGTGCAGAACGCATAGAAGCGGGTTGGTGGAATGGGCAATTAGTGACACGTGACTATTTCATTGCTGAGTGCAATAAGTATTTTCGTTACTGGATTTATCGCGAAAGAATAGGTAATGCACAGCTCATGCATGAAGACGAAGTTTGGTTTTTGCATGGTTTTTTTGGATGATATTTTTTGCCAATTTTTTTTAAATTTTTTTTGCATCCATTAAGAATCGAAAAGTAAAAACACCTCAACGCCGAGACGCGGAGGCGCAGAGCTGCGCGGAGAAAAGCTTGATGCGCCCTTGCTTCCTCTGTTTTTGTTTTTTTCAGCGTCTCGGCGTCTCGGCGTTGATGGGTTTTCATTCTTTACTTATTGTCAGTGTCCCTAGAAAAGGAGCAAACATGGTACTTGCAAAGTCCGACCGATTTCATTTGATTCAAACTCGCCTCATCTTAGAGACTGAATAGTCATAATTTTTTCATAAACACTCATGCTACCCCACTACGCCGAGTTATTTTGCTTCTCCAATTTCACTTTTTTGCACGGCGCTTCGCATGCAGAAGAATTGGTCGCGCGCGCGGCAAAACTCGCCTATAAAGCGCTGGCGATCACCGACGAATGCTCCTTGGCAGGTGTTGTGCGTGCGCATGAGGAAGCAAAAAAACAGAAACTTCCATTACTTATCGGTAGTTATTTTGACCTTCAAGTCAGCCCGCACGCTCCAGAATTAGGCAAACTACGCCTGATCGTGCTGGCACAGAATCGTGAAGGCTACGGCAATCTATGCGAATTAATTAGCTTGGGAAGAATGCGCCCGCATGTCATTAAAGGTCAGTATCACTTAACACCAGAAGACTTCAACGCGAAATCCACTGAGTTTAAACATCT
This sequence comes from uncultured Undibacterium sp., assembly GCA_963512475.1. Lineage (GTDB taxonomy): Bacteria > Pseudomonadota > Gammaproteobacteria > Burkholderiales > Burkholderiaceae_D > Undibacterium. Next base: position 27,224 of record CAUPNA010000031.1, on the reverse strand, counting down.
GGCAGGTTTGCCGCATTGCTTGTTAATAGTTGTTCCCGACTATCCGGCGGACATCAAACAATTAGCGTTACAAGCGACATGGATGACGCAACATTTTCCAGGACGTGCCTGGCTGGGTTTAAATTTATTAACGCAAGCACTCGACGACAGGCATCAGCTACACGTCCAACAAGTCGCACAAGAAACGCAATTACCAGTAGTCGCATTAGGTCAGGTTTGTATGCACGTACGTTCGCGCAAACCTCTGCAAGACACGCTCACTGCGATCCGTCTGGGGAAAGCCATCGCCGATTGTGGCTATGATCTGGCACCCAATGCAGAACAGCATCTGCGCTCACGACTGCGCCTAGGCAATATCTATCCAGCCAAGGCCTTGCAAGAAAGTCTGCGCATCGCTGATTTATGCCAATTTTCTTTAGATGAATTGCGCTATGAATATCCAGATGAATTGGTACCCGCAGGACAAACACCTGCGTCTTTTTTACGCCAAGAAGTCTACGCGGGGGCAGATCAACGTTACCCTAAGGGATTATCAGATGAGGTCATCGCCAAGATAGAATATGAACTCCACTTGATTAATGATTTGGCGTATGAGCCTTATTTTTTAACCGTTCATGACATCGTACGCTATGCACGCTCGCAAGATATTTTATGCCAAGGGCGCGGCTCAGCGGCCAACTCGGTCGTCTGCTATTGCTTACACATTACCGAAGTCAGTCCAGAAAACGGCATACTTTTATTTGAACGTTTTCTCTCCAAAGAACGCGGCGAACCACCCGATATTGATGTCGATTTTGAGCACCAACGACGCGAAGAAGTGATTCAATATCTCTATCGTAAATATGGCAGACAACGTACCGCTTTAGCAGCGGCAGTACACACTTATCATCCTCGTGGTGCTTTGCGCGAAGTGGGTAAAGCCTTGGGCATCGATCATCATCTCATCGACAAACTCGCCAAATCGCAACACTGGTTTGATAGCAAAGAAGCCTTACTAGAACGCTTTACCGAAAGTGGCTTAGATCCCACCGCGCCAGTCGCACAACAATGGGCGGGCTTGGTTTATCAACTCTTAAAATTTCCGCGTCATTTGTCCCAGCATAGCGGCGGCTTTGTTATTTCCCGCGATAAGCTATCGCGCTTGGTGCCGATTGAAAATGCCAGCATGGAAGGACGCAGCATTATTCAATGGGATAAAGACGATCTCGAATCTTTAGGCTTACTCAAAGTCGATGTGCTGGCCTTAGGCATGTTATCCGCACTACAAAGAGCTTTTAAACTAATGCGACAAATCCCAGGTTGCCCGACTCGCATGCAGGATATTCCACCAGAAGATAGCACGACCTATGACATGATTTGCAAAGCCGATACAGTAGGCGTTTTTCAAATCGAGTCGCGGGCGCAGATGGGCATGCTGCCACGTTTGCGCCCACGTACTTTCTATGATTTGGTCGTGCAAGTGGCGATTGTAAGACCCGGCCCTATTCAGGGTGGCATGGTGCATCCCTATTTAAAACGACGTCAGGGTTTAGAGCCTGTTAATTATCCAAAACCAGAAATCGAAAAAGTCTTAGCTCGTACTTTAGGCATTCCTATTTTCCAAGAGCAGGTCATGCAAATTGCGATGGTTGCCGCTGACTTCTCACCCGGCGAGGCCGATGAATTACGTCGCGCTATGGCGGCTTGGAAACGCAAAGGCGGCCTCGCACATTACGAGAAACGCATCATCGATAGCATGGTAAAGAATGGCTACGAGTTAGAGTTCGCCATGGCAGTATTTAATCAAATGCTGGGCTTTGGTGAATATGGTTTTCCTGAAAGTCATGCTGCCAGTTTTGCCTTACTGACCTACGCCAGTTGCTGGATTAAATGCCATCAGCCGGCTGTGTTTTTATGTGCCTTACTCAATTCGCAACCGCTCGGCTTTTATACACCCTCACAATTAGTCCAAGATGCCAAACGTCATCAAATCGAGGTACGCCCTATTGATGTCATGCATAGTGATTGGGATTCCAGCCTGGAAGATGTCCAAGTTCGTCATACGCAAGGCTTACAAGCCGCAGTACGTTTGGGTATGTCCTTATTGCGTGGCATGTCGCAAGAAGCGGCACAAAGAATTATGACGGCGCGTCAGCAAGCACCATTTAGCGATATTCATGATCTGGCTCGTCGTGCGCAACTCAAACGGAGTGATGTCGAAGCACTTGCGCATGGTAATGCGCTGACGGCGTTGGCCGGTCACCGACATCAAGCTTTATGGTTAGCGATTGCGGCGGTTCCTGATAAGGATTTACTGCAGCCGACCAATTTAGCAGAAACACCCGCACAACTAAGTACGCCCAGCGAAGCTCAGGAAATCATGCGTGATTACCGTAGCACGGGTTTGAGCTTGCAACGTCATCCTGTTGCTTTATTAAGAACTCGCTTACTCACGCAGCGCTTCCTGCCCGCGGATGTACTTCACACATTCCAAAACAAACAATTTGCGCGTGGCTGCGGCTTGGTCACAGTCAGACAACGTCCCGGCACCGCCAAAGGCGTTCTGTTTATCACGATAGAAGACGAAACCGGTCCTATCAATGTGATCGTCTGGCCCACCTTAGTCGAACAATTCCGGCGTGAAGTATTCCATGCCAGATTATTAGGTGTGTATGGCATCTGGCAAACCGACGGCAAAGTCCATCATCTGGTCGCCAAACGCTTGGTCGATATGACGCATTTATTGGGAAGTTTTGTGACGATCAGCCGCGATTTTTGTTAAGTCATATTTTGACTATTCAGCATCATTAATAAGAGTAGAAAACCAAACCCCTCAACGCCGAGGCGCTGAGGCGCTGAGATACGCGGAGAAAATCAGAAAAGCCTTAGCTTCTCTCAGCTCTCCTCGGCGCCTCCGCGTCTCAGCGTTGAGGGGTTCTGACCGTTCTCATAGAGACTGAATAGTCTGCGTTTAATTTAAGGGTATTTTTGTAATATTGGGTAAATCTCATCATATTTCGGATCAATCCAATCTACAATTAACTAAGCAATAAATGCACCATAGCAAGAACATCCTCATTAATTTATAGTTTGTGAATTTTTGTGACATCCAAAAGCACCACTCGTGCGTTAAGCCCTGACAGGTAGCTTTGTTTTCACAATCAAATTCACTTTCTTCCTTCTATATTCACTCCATGTGCGAGAACATCACCATGACATTGATACATCACACAAGAAAAATTCTGAGCATTGCTGCCATCAGCTTTGCCACTCTCGGCTTGGCACAATCTGCAACTGCTCAAGATGAGCCTCCCGCGCGGGTAGCCCGCGTTGGCTACGCTTATGGCAATATTAATTTTGCCGATGCAGGCAGTAATGAATGGGTTCCGCTACTAGCAAATCGTCCAATTTCAACTGGGGACAGCGTCTTTGTACCTGGCAACGGCAGAGCAGAACTACAAGTTGGTGCCAATGCATTACGACTGAGCGAGCAAACCCGTATCAGTTTTATCAATCTGAATGACGACAACATACAAATCAAACTCTCGCAAGGCAGCATGGTATTGCGTGTACGCGCCCTGCAAGAAAGAGAAAATGTCGAAGTCAGCACACCCAATCTGAATTTTTCCATCCAAGAACCCGGTGAATACCGCATCAATGTCAATGACGACAACACCAGTACCATCATCGTACGCAGCGGTATCGGCGTAGCACAAGGTGATCGCGATGTCATCACCTTACGCGCTGGCGAACAGACCCGTTTCTCTGGCACCAACTTAAATCACACACAAATTGCCCGCGTACCACCCTTTGATACCTTTGATCAATGGGCAGCGGATCGAGATCGTGCTGAGGAAAATTCAATCTCAGCACGCCACGTTCCTCGCGAAGTCGTCGGCTATCAGCAACTCGATGACTACGGCAATTGGGAAACCCATGTTGAATATGGTTCTATTTGGTATCCACGTGGCATCGCTACAGGTTGGGCACCGTATCGCGACGGTCAATGGGTTTGGGTCGCACCATGGGGCTGGACTTGGGTAGATCGCTCACCTTGGGGCTTTGCACCGTATCACTATGGTCGCTGGGCGTTTGTTGGCAAACGCTGGGGCTGGGTACCAGGTCGCTATGAACGTCATTACCGCCCAGTGTACGCACCCGCTTTAGTGGCTTTCGTCGGCGTCGGCAGCAATGGTATCAGTGCAGGGATCAATCTCAGCAGCCGCAATCATGGGCCATCAGTGTCATGGTTCCCGCTTGGACCTGGCGAAGTATATCGCCCGCATTACACACAAAATAGCCGTTACATACAGAACATGAACCAAACCGTGATCATTAATAACACCACGGTGGTGAATCGTCCAGATCGCGGCTATCGCAATCAACACGTACACAATGCGGTCACTTCAGTTCCAACCAGAACCTTTGTACGCGGCGAACATGTCTTCCCTGCTTCGTCTTCGATTTTATCGGGTCAGATAAGACAAATGCAGGTCGCTACTGAAGCACCTAATCTGGTACCAGAAAAAGGTAATCGCTTTGGCGATGCGCGTCCACGCAACTGGCAATAGAATTATCAGTTCCGCATCCGTCCGGTTATCACCAACTCAAATCGCGGTGAGCCTATACAAATCACACCGAATGCGGCAGGTTCGAATGGCATTTTAGGAAGCACAATCAATCAACGCACCCAGGACAATCGTGAAAGCAATCGCGACAACAATACATCATTTGGACGTCGTAACGATAATTCAGAACGCCCACAAGCAACACTGAATGATGCACGTGCCATGACGGTTCCTAATCCGAATCAACAAACTGCACCTACCAATAACAACCTGAACAATACCAATCCATCAGGTATACGTACCATAGAAGAAATGAACGATCAGCGAAATCGCAATCCACGCATAGAACGCCTGGAACGTTCTGATCGTTTTGATCCTCGTAGTAGCAACAATAGTGGCTTTAGTGCTGGCAGCCCAAACACGCCTATGCAACAACAGTCACAGCAGCCACAACAAATGCCACAAGTCCCAGTAGTAACGAGACAGGATGATTCAAGTCGCTCCATGATTAACAATCCTAGAGTAGAAAATCGTCGTGACAATTTTGAACGCAGCAGTGCTCCCATTAATGTACAAGACAACAGTGCAGCAATGCAGGTGCCGCGTCCCGTAGAGCGTTCAGCTGAGCGCCCCAACCGTGCCATCATGAACGACCGAGTTAACGAGCGTAGTATGGAACAACCTAACGAACGCACCGTAGAACGTAGTGAGCGACGAGTGGAAAGAAGTAATAACGACCGTCAGTTTGAGCGCCCTGCAGAACGCCCAGTAGAGCGTCCACAAGCGATGCCTAGAGAAATGCCACAAGCTGCAATGCCGCAGGCGCCAAGAGCGGAGCCACGTCCAGCGCCAGAACCAAGAAAAGAAATAAAAGTTGAAAAAGAAAAAGAGGGAGAAAGAAAGCGATTCGAACGCTGATTTTTTTCTTAACCCCCTTCTCCCGCGAGCGGGAGAAGGGTTGGGGATGAGGGATTTTCAGTCTCAACAATGGATAGTTAAAAATCTAAATCCGTCAGATTTTTATTGTTTAACTTCTAGCACTACGACATCGTTTCTGAGCTACCCTCACCCTAGCCCTCTCCCGCCTGCGGGAGAGGGGATTTCCAGTGTACTTAACTTGACGAGATGAAGGCTTAGCTGAACGGCACTACACATAGAGCGCCGTTTTTTTTCAATCAAAAATACCAATTCACATTTTTAGTATTTCGCCGCTTGTCCGTTTGCTGGTGTCGCTTTCTTAATGAACTCGCGAATATGTTCATTCGATGTCACCAAATCTTCCGAACGCAGATACATCATATGACCACTGCGATAGCCTTTAAATTCCATACGATCACGCATCTTGCCGCTAGGATCGACTTGCCACATCGTATACTTCGCATCGAAATAAGTGGTCGCACCATCGTAGTAACCAGACTGCACTAACAAACGCATATAAGGATTCTGTGCCATCGCAAGACGCAGGTTTTCACCCGTACGATCATTGCTGTTATCCCATGGATGCACCGGACCAAACATGTTGTACTTCACATCGGTTTTGTACTTCAATACATCACGCAAATAATGATTGATCGCTGGTGTAAAAGAATGCAGCCAGGATGTCAACTCCGCATTGTAATCAGGCCCACTACCGGCTTCAATTCTATCTATACCCAAGTAGCGTGAATCCAAACGTCCAACGGTTTGTCCGCGAGTGCGCAACAAATCTTTCCAGAAATAGGATGTCGGCACCGCCAGATTGTGTTGCAGGACGGTGGTTTCGGACAGACCTGAATACCGCGCTACTTTCGCCGCCATGTCTTTACGTTGCGCCGGATCGATAAATCCACCTTTCGACAAGGCTGGAATAAATTCATTCAAGGTGAAAGTTTCAACTTCAGCCAAGACTTCATTCAAATCACGTTTCTGCAAATCGGCAGGTAACACTTTATGATGCCAAGCCGACGCAGTGTAGTAAGGCAAGCTCAAAGCATCACTGACCGGGCCTTCACGTTTAATGCCCAAACCAGTTGGAGACACCAGAATCACGCCATTCAAATACATCCAGTGATTATTCTGCAGCTCTTTAGCCAAGCCAGATACACGCGTCGTACCGTAGCTCTCACCGATCAAATATTTAGGCGAGTTCCAACGACTATTACGAGAGACAAAAGTATTTAACCACTCAGCCAGATAAGCGATATCCGCATTCACACCAAAGAACTGATTTCGATCCGCTTTAGGATCAAGAATTCGGGAGAAGCCCGTATTCACAGGATCGATATACACAATATCCGCGACATCCAAAATCGAATGTGGGTTGTCACGGATGCCGTAAGGTTGAACTGGATAACCTTCGTCATCAATGTTCAACATTTTAGGGCCAGTAAAGGCCACATGCATCCAGACCGAAGCGGAGCCAGGACCACCATTAAATGAAATGACCAAAGGACGCTTATCACGATTCGTCACGTCGCTACGCTGGTAATAGGTATAAAACAAAGAAGCAATCACTTTGCCCTCTTTATCCCACACCGGCTGTGTACCGGCAGTGGCTTTATACGGCACAAGCTTACCTTTGATCGTCACCTGACCCGTTGAATTAACCGCCGACTCGGCTGGCAATAAACGATCATTACTTGTACTGGCTTTTGCACGCTCTACGGCGGGTGCAGGCGCAGCAGCTGATGCAGATGCCGTAGATGCATCCTGCGCATAAGCACTGGAAATGCACAGCAACATGCTGGCAAGAAGTAAGTTGGATTTTTTCATAGTAAGGTGTCGCCTCTCTTTTTTATAGTCTGGTAAATGTGCTGCGGTCTAACCAGAGCAATTATCGGAATGTGAAAAACAATTCTGTACTTCTAGCTTTACCAGCATGTCCAAACTTATTTGAACCTGCCGCGAAAACAATTGAGCATCCTTTAAGATATATTAAGCTGAAATAAGTTCCCCCAAGCACCTAATTTTGCCTGCGTTTGCCAGCGTATAATACGCAAAGCTACTCAAAAATCAGACGCAGCAAGAAAAAACCAGACACAACCAAGCACAACGAGGCACAAATATGAGCGATAGCACCGATATCCAAATCTGCGGCACTTTCAAGGCAAACGACGCCAATGGCAAAGAACATACCATCAAAGGCATACGAATTTACGATGAAGGCTACGGCATTATTGATGTCTTCGTTGATTTCGTTGCAGCGATGGAAGCAGGCAGCTATCGCGACAGCAGCTTGATCAAACAAATCATGCAAGCCCTACATAAAGCCGGCTATGTCGGTCCGGATTTTGGTGTTACCGATCCAAGCTTGCAAGAGCGCAAAATGATCGTATTGGAAGCGCCCGAAGAATTCTGTACGTTTGCCAAGACTAAGGGTTGGAAGAATTTGGCTGAGGAATTTGAATAAAAAATTCGTACTAAAAAATAAATACTTCTTTAGCTTCTAAACTATTTCAAAATTTTTTGTAAAGGATACTTGACATCCTTTTTTTTTCGTTTAATATGACAAGCATGCTTTACACATTCAAATGTGCAAAGTTTGGAAGTAAGCGGTAAAAAATGAGAGCAGCATTAAATACGCTGCTTATTTTTTACCCAGCCATGTCAAGCTTACTTGACTAAAATTAAGAATATGAAGTAGCACAGCGCAGCAGGCGGTTCCAAGATTGGGATACCTGCTTTTTTAAAACCAAGCGATGTAAAACAAACTTTACAGATTCAGCGTTTCACCCATTTCAAAACAAGGAGCACACGATGTTGAACAATCAATATTCAAAGAAAGACAAGGCAATAGCAAAACAATATGGTCTTGAACTAGGGCTAAGCCTAGTGATTTACATGATCATCTTATTCACTTCCATTTATTTCGCCAAAACGATGGAAGATGGTTTGTTGCGCACGCTCACCGTCTTAACGCCATGCATCCCGGCACTCGGTGCCTTATGGGCGATCGTGCGCCAATTCAAACGCCTCGATGACTATCTGCGAGTCTGGCTATTAGAAGTCTTGGCGATCTCAGGCGCTATCACCACGATCTTTAGTTTCAGCTACGGCTTTCTTGAAGGCATAGGCTATCCCAAATTAAGTGGCTTCATTACCTACGCAATTTTTATGGGAAGCTGGATTGTTATTACCTGCATCCGCAAAATCATGGAGCGTGAACAATGAGAAATATCGTCAAAGAATTGCGCACCGATCGCGACTGGAGTCAGGCCACTTTGGCCGATCAGTTGGAGGTATCACGCCAGACCGTGAATGCGATAGAAACTGGACGCTACGATCCCAGCTTGCCGCTGGCATTCACGATTAGCAAACTGTTTGGCAAACCGATAGAACAAATATTTTTTGTGGACTAATTTTTAAACACAAATTTGATTTAAACGAAAACTTTACTACTAATTAAAAGGCAACATCATGAAATCCCATTCTTTCTGCAGCACAAAATTCTCTACAAAACGTATTCACTTTGCCGTCCTGATCGGCCTCATTTGCGCACTCAACAGTAACACCGCGAAAGCCAGCACAAGCAACGAAGCACTATCAAGCAAAGTCATTACATCAGCCACAACTGTCGTAAATAATACGAACAACGCAGCAAGCGCCGTCGAATACCAAGTTGGCAGTATGTACGTGGAAGAGTATCTCAACCCCAATGCCAAAGGCGCTCCCATCGTCTTGATCCCTGGTTTGTCGAGTGGCGGCTATATCTGGGATGACACGGTCAAGGCGTTACGCAATGAACATAGTCTATACGTCATCACATTGGCGGGTTTCAATGGTAAGCCGGCCATCGCTGGACCAAAAATCACCAAGGCCAAACAATCTTTATTCGAACTGATCACTAGCAAGCAAATCGACAAGCCCATCTTAGTCGGACATAGCCTAGGCGCTCTGCTCTCGACCTGGTTTGCTCAAGATCATTCACCCCTAATACGAGGGGTTTTTGCGATTGATGGCTTACCCGTTTTTCCACGCACAGAAAACATGCCAGCAGCGCAGCGCCCAGTGATGGCACAAGCAGCCAAAGCACAAATGGCAAATGTAACGCAGGCCGTTTTTGCGGAACAGCAATTACAATACATGCGCACTATGGGTGTTGTGGAAGAAAAGAACGCACAAACTTTAGCAGCACTCAGCAGCAAAAGTGATCGCGTCGCGGTCGCCGAGTACATGGGCGAATTGTTGGAAATCGACATCCGTCAAGATCTGCCTAAGATCAGCGTGCCTGTCACCTTTATCTCTCCTTACTATGCACCTGATTTTGCACCAATCAATCTGTCAGAGGACGCAAAACATGCTTACTATGGCTCGCTGCTCAAAGGTATTCCTCAATTAAATATGGTCGGCATAGCTAATTCGCGGCATTTTCCTATGGTCGATCAGCCCAAAGTTTTTGCTGATAAATTAGCGCAATTTGTTAAATCCTTGCCTTAAGTAGCGACGACTGACATCGAAGCTTCATGTGAAGATGTCATCTATAGCAAAACAAAAAAACCATATTCCCTAAGCAAAGGAATATGGTTTCTCATTCAAAAACAGAACTTTGTTTATTACGCTTATACCTAATCTACACGACCAGGAGCATCCAAGCTCCTCTTCAATTCGAGCAATAAATTGCGAGCCTGATGCATCAACGAAAACTCCCTCGTTGCCATAAACCAAGTGCCAGCAATTAGCATCACACCAGCGGCTAATGGCAAGCGCCACCAAGAAAATGGAATGTGAAAAGCAGCGCTAAGAAGTACGAATAGCATGACCGCAGAAAAGGCACTAACCAAGGAAAATACCAAGAGTTGTGTCGCATAAAATGGCATGACTATCGCTTTACTGCTGTGATCAAACCAGCCGTAAATATCACGCCAATGATCAGAACCAGGCATCACCAGTGATAGCCTATCTCCTGATTTCGGATGCAGATGGCCGAATGCACGCGCTCCAATGAAATTCGCCTGAGTTGAAGTAAAACCAAACTCTGTAAAACGTCCGCGCTTACTAGTGACATGAGTCAAATCGGAAATGTTAGTGAATATAATGTGCTGAAGATGCATGAATTTCATCTTTCCTTAACTTTTTATACTAAACACCCCAACACATTTGATTTGCAAATGACGGTCTTATTACGGCCAGCAAAGTACTCTGCTTTTTATATCGTTTTGCATTATGACAAAACCCGGCTCAAGCGTCCAACAACTCCCAACCAGAATGGCGCAAAGGGAGTTTATTGACGGGCTTTCCACCAGCTTTTAACAAAGCATTTGCTAAGGCGGCAATGACTGATGGTGGCCCTTCTTCACCGACACCCTGAGGCACTTCACCATTCGCTAAAATAAAAACTTCTAACGGTGGTGTCTGCGCCATCGTCATCAGGCGATAAGAATCAAAATTACCCTGCTCTACCAGACCATCCTTAAAAGTGATCTCGCCAAATAGGGCAGCACTTAAACCAAATAAAGTACCGCCTTGTATTTGATGTTCAATCGCCGCCGGATTGCCAACGACGCCAGGATCAATTGCGGCAAAAATCTTTACCAAACGATACTTCCCAGGTTCAGTCACAGCAATCTCAACGATATGCGCACTAAACAAACGCTTTCCGTATCCGTTCATCGCGAAGCCACGAAAATGCGTAGCAGGCATTGGACTATCCCATTGTGCGCGTTCCGCAAACGCATTCATGAAGGCCAGTGCCTTGGGATTATTTTGTAAAAGTCGACGACGAAACTCAATACTGTCTTGCTTATTCAAGCGCGCAGCTAACTCTAAAGTATGTTCAATAAAATGCACATTCTGCGAATAACCAACCGAACGCCAATAAGCGCACGGCACACCAAAATCGACCTTCGACCAGCGCGCATGATGCAAAGGAAGTGCGTACGAGTTTCCATGTACGCCCATGATTGTGGTCCAATCAAAGCCCTCGTCTAATGGGCTATTCGTTACCTTGGTGTACGCGAGCAAAGAAGGACCTGCGAGATCAGTGCGCATCGCACTAGGCAAACCTTGTGCATCGAGTGCCAAACGGATCCTCGCACTCGTGATGGGTCGGTAATAACCCGACCGCATATCATTTTCACGTGACCAAATCGTTTTCACGGGCACATTGACTTCTCTCGCTATCAGCGCCGCTTCAACTGCAAAGTCTTGCTCTAGCCGTCGACCAAAACCACCACCTGCATTTTGCGTATGAATGGTGACTTGTTCAGTTTGCATCCCCAAAGCTTGCGCGACACCCCGTTGCGTATCTGTCTGACTTTGCGTTGACAACCACACTTGCGCGCCACGCTGGCTCACTTCAACGGTGGCATTCAGCGGCTCCATCGGGGCATGTGCTAAAAATGGCGCATCAAATTCCGTGTCTATCACCTGGTTTGCTAGCATTAGCGCTTGATCCACAGCGGCGACTGTTGTCGGTTGTCCGGGCGCCGCCATACCGTCACCAGCACGGATAGCATCGCGCAGCTTCTGCAATATGATAGGGCTAGACAGTCGCTCTTGCGGTGTTGCCTTCCATTCGGGTTTTAATTGCTGACTAGCCTTCTGGGCAATCCAATAGCTCGTAGCGATCACCGCCACCGCATACGGCAGGCGAACCACTTTACGAACACCTTTGATTTTCATCGCTGGCTTCACATCCACGCCTATCAAAGTTTCACCAAAACGTGGCGCATGGATCACAGCCGCATACAGCATTCCCGGCAAACTAATGTCAATGCCGAATTTAACACTACCATCAACACGCGCATCGATGTCAGGACGAGGTAAGGATTTTCCTAATACAGTCCATTCTTTTGGTGATTTCACTTTCGGTTTTTGCGGTACAGCTTGGGTTGCCGCCAAATCGAGTAGCTGCACATACGGCAATGACCGCTGGCTGGCTTGATTCTTAACGCTCGCATTCTCGACCGTACATTCAGCAGGACTCACTTGCCAGATTTGTGCCGCTGCAGCGATCAACATCTCGCGTGCCGCTGCCGCTGCTGGAGCCGTCGTCAAGCGCGCTTGTCGAAACCCGACACTGGCAAAGGTCGTAATCCCTTGCGGAAATTGTTGATGATATGCCTTGATCACAGGTGCATGTTCAACCTTGACCTGATGCATTGCCAGTCCCAATTCTTCCATCACAATCTGGGCAACAAGTACGTGCGTCCCCTGTCCCAAATTAGTGACCGTCGTATAAGCGGTCACCATTCCCTCTTTATCAAATTTTAAATAAAAATCAAAAGGTGAATTCAGCTTCGGGCTAACAGCACCCTGCGCAACAACATCAGACGAGACAGGAAACGTGGTAACGCCGAGCAACCAGCTCCCTACCGCTAGATTGCTGACGATAAATTGACGACGACTGAGCGAATCCGGTGAATTCATGCTTGTTCCCCTAGCGTCACAGCAAACTGCATCGCGTGCAGATTTTTTGCAGCAGTATGAATCGCTGCCCGTACCCGGGTGTAGGTGCCACAACGACATAAATTCGTCATCGCCAAATCAATGTCGGCATCAGTAGGATGCGGATTTTGTTTTAGCAATGCCGCCGCCGCCATGATCATGCCAGACTGGCAGTAACCACATTGCGGCACTTGGTGGGTAATCCAGGCTTGTTGCAATACATGACTACGATTTTTCGAGAGCCCCTCGATGGTCGTAATTTCTCGACCAGCAACAGCTTGCACCGGCACCACACAACTACGCATCGCGCTACCATTAACGTGCACCGTACAAGCACCACACAGCGCTGCACCGCAGCCAAACTTCGTGCCAGTCAGCCCCAAATCCTCTCGTAAAGCCCAAAGCAAGGGCTTATCAGATTCACACTGTAATTTTCGACTTTGTCCATTAATTTTTAAAGCAATTGCCATCACTGACTCCTTATGAGATCACCTTCGCCATACGAACTTAACCAAGCATCTGACCAGAACTTGCACAAAATACTCGAAAGCAACTGCATCACTGCTGCGGCATTTTGCGTTTTTACGATCTATGATTATGAAAAGTCTTTTCAGTAAATTTAAGTGATGAGTGATGAAGCAGTAAAAGCGCGTGACTAAAAATATTACCTCGCTATTTTCAGTTGTCATACGGCACGTTATACTTCCTGCATGAATAGCCTCATTTCTTCCACGACAAATCCCACTGACTCAAGCGCATCTTGGCTCAAGATTATTGGCATCAATTTGTTGATCTGGCTGGGCATCTGCACAATAGGTGCGGCGGGAAACTATCAAGATATCTTGCGCAATGAGAGTAATGTCCAGTTTCTAAATATTTGGTTATCCTGGATCAATGGGCACGTACCGCTATTTTTCTTAAGCAGCTTCTTGCATCACTTTTTGCAAAAACGTCCGACACAAATTGCCAGTGCGGGTCTTATTATGCGACTGTACTTGTTACTATCTTTGAGTTTCTTCCCTCTGCACATCCTCTACATCACGATCCCAAAGTGGCTAAAAATGGCGGATGAGCATACTCTGCAGAGCTTTTTCGTACGCTTCACGCAGAACAGTAATTTCACTTGGTTTTTAGAATATGCATGGTTCACCGGTACTTTTACTGTGGTGATCGCTATCCGCATTTGGCACATAGGACAAGCACGCAATGCTATCTTGCAGCAGACTCAAACTGCGTATCTCCAACTCGACCTCGCACTTGAACAGCAACGCCTGCGCAGCCTGCGTCAACAACTCGAACCCCACTTCATTTTCAACGCGCTCAATGCCATCAGTGCATTAGTCAGAACCAATGAAAAATCTGTCGCTTTGTCAGGCATTCATAGACTCAGTGATTTATTGCGATACGCCCTGACGGCGAGCAATAAGGATTGGGTCAGTTTTAAGGATGAGCTCGATTTCATACGAGATTATCTGGCGCTTCAACAATTGCGTTATGGTAAGCGCTTAGAAGTGAAAATTGAAGGCGACACGCCTGCCATCATGCAGGGCGATTGCTTGCCTTTGCTACTTCAACCCTTGATAGAAAATGCATTACGTCATGATCTCGATTGCCATGAAGAACACAGTCAAATTCGTATGCTATTAAGCCTCAATGCAGATCAGGTCACAATACAGATAGATAATCGCTTACATGCAGATGCAGTAAAAAATCCCGGATTAGGTCTGGGTCTATCACAAACACGCTTGCGTTTAGAGATGATGTATAAGGGTGACGCCCGTATGCAAATCAAGGAGAGCGATAAAAATTTTAGTGTCGTGATCACGATACCGCTACATCGACCCGAGATTCACCTATGAGCAAAACGATACGTGCCTTGATTGTCGATGACGAAGAGTTAGGTCGTAAAAATTTACAATATGCGATTGAAGAGCACAGCAACTGGCTCATCGCTGCACAAGCGTCGAGCGTCGCCACCGCCCGTCTAGCACTTGCCACGCAAAGCATTGATGTGATTTTTTTAGATATACAAATGCCGCGGGAAACGGGCTTGCAATTAGCAAGAGAATTATCTGAGCAAAGCTTACCGCCTCTGATTATTTTTGTGACGGCATTTAATGAGCACGCGATTGAAGCATTTGAATTACACGCCCTCGATTATCTCTTGAAACCGCTCAACGACACACGTCTTGCGCATGCGTTAGAACGTGCCGAAAGTATGCTGGCATTGCAACAGCAAGCCAACTATGGCAAGGCATTGCAGCACTATATTGAAGATGAAGATAGTAAAACGCATGCAACTCAAAAATACTGGCAACAAGTCAGTGTACGCTCCATCGGCAAAATCGAAACGGTTTCGCTCACCGATGTTTTATGGATAGAAGCGCAAGGCAATTACATGCAACTCCATACAAGCACACGACAAATTCTTTACCGAGCATCAATGACTCGCCTAGAGAAACACTTAGACCCGAACATTTTTTTACGCGTACATCGCAGCACAATAGTACGTAAAGATCAGATCATTAGCATCTGGGTTGGAACCGACAACAACTACAAAATGACTTTAAGTTGCGGCGATCAGGTTCTGATTAGTGAACGCTACATCGCCGCGGTCAAAGAAGTTCTAGCACGACATTAAGAGACTTTTTAAGGCTATGTCTCAAAAATATACATAAGTACCAAACTAAAGTGCCATGTGAGTTTTAACAACTCATTTTTGCTCTGCACCAATCAAACGATATACCGTCGCACCCAATACCGCGCCAACTATCGGAGCTGCCCAGAACAACCACAATTGCGTCACAGCCCAGTCACCGACAAAAATCGCGACGGCTGTACTGCGTGCAGGATTGACTGAAGTATTAGTAACAGGAATGCTGATCAAATGAATCAATGTCAGACATAAACCAATCGCGATTGGGGCAAAACCCGCTGGCGCACGTTTGTCTGTTGCGCCGAGAATCACGATCAGGAAAAACATAGTCAATACTGCTTCAATCAAGAACGCCGCAGTCATAGAATAGCCACCTGGTGAATGCATACCAAAGCCATTAGAAGCAAAACCTTTAGCAACATCAAAGCCTGGTGCACCGCTCGCGATCAAATACAAAATCGCGCCCCCCGCTATGCCACCAGCCACTTGTGCCACGATGTAGGGCAATAACTGATTCGCTGGAAAACGGCCACTCAACCACAAGCCAACCGACACTGCAGGATTAAGATGACAACCAGAGATATGGCCGATTGCATAAGCCATCGTCAAAACCGTCAA
This sequence comes from uncultured Undibacterium sp., assembly GCA_963512475.1. Taxonomy (GTDB): domain Bacteria; phylum Pseudomonadota; class Gammaproteobacteria; order Burkholderiales; family Burkholderiaceae_D; genus Undibacterium. Next base: position 11,039 of record CAUPNA010000031.1, on the reverse strand, counting down.
ACCAAATGCCAGCGAAACGCCGACAAAACCGATCCCCAAACCTGGAAACCCCGCAGCCAACACCGCACTACCGCAGCCGCCCAAAACCAGCCAAAAAGTACCAAAAAATTCTGCGCCTACTTGTTTCATACTATTTCCCCCGAAATTTAGTTTGAGATTGTCATGAATTAAATTCAAAGGCGTCTCAATGAAGTGCAATATTCTTTGCACTACACTTATCATCAATTGAAAATTAACCAAGCCATCTTGAAACACGAGGACGAATAGGTCAAGTAACTTAATGTAGATTTAACAAAATTTCTCTTTCACACTATGTCCAAATCGCGCGATGGCTGTTATTTCAAACGACCAAGGAAATACCGCTCACTCAAGTAAGCCACTGCACCACAAACAATTACTTGCCTTGTCGACGCGATGCATCCAATTTATGTAGCTTTAATTCCGACCGATATTTAAGCAAGACCTCAGACGCGATACGAGCAGTATCTGCTATCACAGCATTTCTTATTTCGCTTGTTGCGCTTGAGTCCGTATAAAACACAGCAATCGTCAATGGCGGCAAACCTCGCGGATAAACGATTGCCACATCATTCGCTGCACCATTAGGGCCAGTTCCGGTTTTATCGCCAATCAACCAATTTTTATCGAACCCTGCTTTCAATCTGTTTGCGCCAGTCGTATTACCAAACAACCAGGCTTTAAACTGTTCTTTCGAAGTCAAACTTAGCACTTCTTCATTCACTATTTTTTGCAAGCTTCTCGCCATCGCCGCGGGCGTACTGGTGTCTCGTTCATCATCCTTTAAATTGGTATTTAAAGTGGGTTCATTGCGATCTAGGCGCGTCGTCTTATCGCCAAGCGAACGCAAAAAATCAGTCAAGGCCGCGGGACCACCGATTGAATCAAGCAATAAATTCGCCGCAGTATTATCGCTGTATTGAATCGATGCTTCATTCAACTCTGCAATTGTCATACTGCCGACACTCAAATTTTCTTTCGTAATCGGCGCATATTCGAGTAGGTCACTTTCTTTATACGAGATCGCACGCCCCAAAGATTCACGTTGTGCATCAACCCTAGCGAGTACCGCAGCACCGAGCAAGGCTTTAAAAGTACTGCACATGGCAAATCGCTCGTTCTCACGCATTGCAAGTAATGTTTTTCCATTTAAAAGCACCACCGCGACACCAAGTCGCCCGCCATGTTGTTTCTCTAAAGCAGAAACTCTGGTGACAAACTCTTTTTGAGCCGAATTAGAAACTGCATTGGCTGTTTGTGTAGCAAGAAAAAATAAAAAAGACAGGAAAAATAATGTGAAACTTTTTTGCATACCGCGATTCAATAAAAACATAAATAAGACTCTACTATTCAAAATAAAAACTGATAAATCCATTTACCTTACATCTCAGCAGCTTGCAAACTGACTTGTTTCGTGCCATTCGCTACCCACTGCTGCCCTAGTTCTTTAAAGCCAAACTTGTCATGAAATGCTTGTGAAGCAGGATTAGGTGGTTGAATATTGTATTCACAGCAGACAGTGGGCACACCCTGCGCACGCGCTACTTGAAACAAGTCTCGATACAAAAGGCTACCAATTCCTAAGCCTGAAAATTCAGCAGCAACTACTATCCTATCAACATAAATAAATGAAGAAAATCGAGCTGCGAACCATTCAAAATTCGTATTTTGATAAACAGCCCCTTCCCGAAATGCCATTAAAAAAGCCGCCACCACACCGTCAACGGTGGCCACTTTATGGTAAGCCGCCATCTCTGCCAAGTAGCTCAAACGTGGTGAGTCCATAGCACTGGTTTGCTGAACTTCAGCCTCGTTCAAAACTAAGATTCGAGCAAAATCTTGCTCAGTTGCGTCGCGAATGAAAATTTCTTTTGTCATCTTTTTTCCTTACTCCCTACTCCTCACGCTCTATTTATCAGCGTAAAGGCGAACAACGCTGGGCATCTTTATCGCGTCGCATCCAGCGACCGAAGAGAGCGAGGTCGACCTCCCTATTAAGACTCATGCCACTCATACAGCGAAGTACTTGTAGATGAGGAACAGGCAAGACGACAGCATGGCCGTGAAGGTCATCGCCATGCCAGTAACTCTGAAGACAAATTTTTCTTTGAGCTGACTCACGCCATAAGCGTGGAGACAGCGACCAAGCAACAAGCACAGACCAAGTGCATGAATCAAGAGTCTGGCGCCACCTTGAATTTCAACCAAGTAAATCAAAAACAACACGATAGGCACGTATTCTGCAAAGTTCGAGTGAACCCGCATGGCTCGCAGCATCTCTTGGTTGTCACTTGTACCGATGCCAATTTTTAGCTTCCGACGAAGACCAATGGTTCGAATGCTCAGGTAAAAAAACAAAACGCCACACAGGGCTGCATATATTGGGAGGATGTACATTTTAAACTTGACTCCATGTTGGACTTGGGATTTTCGCTAGTTCATTGTGCTTTAATCCTGCGCTAACTAGAACGCTCGTGTGCATGTGGAACGCAAAGATTTTTAAATTTACTGTTGCCGTGTTCGCTCAATATAGCTCGTTCAGTTCTCGAGACGGATTTCTCGTTCAGAAGGCAGGAGCCTCAAACGAACCACGCCCTCTAGCTTCCACACATCGCCTTCCTTGATCGCTTCGGCAAGTAGAAAAGCTCGACCTTTGTTACCAACCACCGTGACGATGTAGTTCGCTTTTGTCAGCTTTGGACTCCCAATACTTCCCAATGTCTCTGTAACACGGATTGGTTCGCCGAGCTCAGCGAGACCAACAGCGCTCTTATGGAGTTGTTCTACTGCAAGTTGAGTCAGAACCGCATCAGGCCTATTTGGCGCGGGCAATTTCGCAAAGCCGCTAGGTAGCTTAATGCCAAAGACTTTATAAATATCTGGTCGATCTAGTGGTCCCAGGTGAACCACATACTCCGTGCCGATGCCAGCGACAGCGCCAGCCCAAATACTCCCCACTCCAAAAAGCACCAGCACAAACACGGATAGAATCGTTTTCATCAATGAGTTTCCTGTAATTTCTGAGTGTTTTTTATAAGGTCAATAAAGGTGAGCCGATAGGCGTCCCTCTCAAATGCGGGTTTACGTGATCTAATCGTTATAAATAATATTGCCATTCGTATCGTAGACGCTGTCATACGGCAAAATAGATTGCACAAATTCTTTAAAATTATTCGCTACCAAGAGGTGCTTACCTTCATCGGACTCTATGACGATGACTTTGGGGTCTGTAGTAGACTCCCGATAATCAAGGGCTAGCCATGTATGACCATCTCCCTCGATCAACATTAATTTTTTAGGTAATCCCCACTCCTCGGCTAGACTGGCGCTGTCAAATATAGACGAGCCATAGGGGTCAGGTTCAATGTCCGCCAATTTACCCAGGGTATAGAATCCTTCTCCAAAATAGAACTGTGTTGATTCGTTATCACACAATGGCAACTTCACAACGCTTGAGCTCTTAGTACCAGCATATTGGATATATTCAGGCGGGAGCCTGACACCATATTCATCCTCAAACATCTGTATTCTTTCTTCTGTTGAATACACTCGATAGTTCTTCACTTCGTGTAAGTCACCACAACTAGAACATACAAAATAGGCGATGCCATCAATCATATCTGGCTCAGGATAGTCGCATCGGCAACCTATGCCCTTACATTTCATTAGATTCTCCTGGGTCTAAAGTTGAGGTAAGACGAAGCGAAACATTGTAATCCCAATGGAACTTACGCTCAGACCGGCTGAAGGCAAGATGTTAGCGGATTTATTCATAATGTTGAACCTGCCATTTAAAGCGAGGACTGTTGATCGGCACACTCTCTTTTATTGAATGCCAGATATTCTGCTTGATGCGGCCAAAATGAACATGGGCCGCGCGAGCGGAGCGCAGGGAGTCATGGCAGGTGTACTTCATGCTGCCACGCCAAAGATAGCGCCAACGCCAGCGGTAAGTCCCATTGCTAATGCACCCCAGAACGTGACGCGCGTGACAGATACGAGCATGGGAGATCCTCCAGCGCGTGCGGCAATTAGACCCAATAGAGCAAGGAAAAAGAGTGAGCTTCCCGCAAGGCCCCACATGAGTGCCGTGGCGGGAAAAACGAAAACCATCAGCAAAGGTAGAAGTGCACCAGCGGCAAAAGTGCCAGCAGAAGCGAGCGCTGCCTGAATTGGTTTGGCGGCCATGGTATCTGAAATACCTAGTTCATCACGTGCATGCGCGGCAAGCGCGTCGTGTTCCATTAACTGAGTTGCGACGCTCGATGCCAATGTCTCATCCAGACCGCGCTTAACGTAGATTGCCATCAGTTCCGCGTGTTCTTGGATAGGATTCTCCGCAAGTTCAGCTTTTTCTCGATTCAGATCTGCACCCTCAGTGTCGGCCTGGGAGCTAACCGATACATACTCACCCGCTGCCATGGACATGGCGCCAGCAACGAGGCTTGCAATACCGGTGACGAGAATGACTTTGGTGCTAGCACCTGTAGCAGCTATCCCTAAGACAAGGCTCGCGGTAGAGACTATCCCATCATTGGCACCCAGCACAGCCGCGCGTAACCAGCCTGTTCTGTGCGTTCTATGTCGTTCGCTATGTCTCATTGAGAACCCGTGGTTGTTTAAAAGTCTAACGCCAAGTTCATCGGTCGTCTTTTAAGTGGTGGTTTCGTGGACTACTTTCATCCAACAAAAACCATAAAATCGTGAATTAAAACCTGCCCAGCGCTGGCACGAAGTGAAAGAACCATGCCGCGACTTGTTAAGCATACTTTTTCCACTCTGAGCGCAATAATGCCATAACTACAGTGTCCCACCAGCGTCCTTTGAAGTAGCGATTTTCTCTAAACAGTGCTTCTTTACGCATACCCAGTTGCTCGCATAAAGCAATGGCTGCATGATTAGCACTAATAGTCTCCGCATAAATTCTATGAACATTCAACTCCATGAACCCAAAGTCAGCTAATGCGACAGCGGCTTCTTGCATTAAATTCCGACCTTGATATTGCCTAGCCAAGCCACAACCCATTGATGCTTGATTGTCTGGCTCTAGGCGTAAACAAACCGTTCCAATGAGATCACCAGACTCTTTCAGCTCAATGGCTAATTGAAACGCTGTTCTCGGTATTTCTTTAGATTGGCGAATAAATAATTGAGTAAGATCTTTGTATTTTTCAGGAACAGAATCTTGTTCACTATAAAATCGTTGATATTTTAAGTTCTGACTCAGAGCCACGAATGCTTCTTCGTCTTCTTGGCACATATCCCGCAAAAACAAATTTTTGGTCTCAATTACAAACACAAACATACCTCATTGGTCTAACGCTGACTTCAGCGACTTAAAAACTGTCCAACAAACAAATTGTACGCACCACAACGACTTATTAGGCCACATCGGAGATCTTAGAGGCATCGATCTTACCGAGAAGCCACTGCAGACCCGCCAAATGTTGTTGATCGTGACTACAAAGATAGTGCACCAAACTACGAAGAGTAAGCTGACCATAACCAGGAAACATACCCTGACGATCGAATTGCTCGGATGAAAGTGCCGAGATCATGTCAACTGTCTGTGCTCTAGCTTGGCGGAAAGTCTTCAAGATTTCGGCCGCGTTAGAAGTAGCGTAAGAGCGCTCAATAGCCAGTGCTTCACCATCGATGGATTCAAGAATCGGATTCGACTCGTTCAGCATTCGCTGAATTCGGACATGATACCCGTCGATCTCAATGTCTTTTACGTGAGCTATCTGACCAATGGGTGTGAATGGCTCACTCGGAATGCCTTCCCAAGATGGAGGCGCCCAATTGATGTAATCCGACGGAATTGCGAAATAGTATTCCTCTAAGCGAGTTGGGAATTCTCTTAGGGCGATTAGGGTGGTTGGATTCATAAGGGGGCTAATCATTCGAAAAGTGTCTAACTCGGAACTGACGGGATTGCTGACAACGACGCTTCAAATCGAAGTAAAGCGGTCATCGACAACTCGGGGTTGAGCGAAATGTTAAGGGGCATCTTACGGTGGCCCATAGAAAGACAAGACAATTTCAAAACCTAGCTCACCAGCGATTGCAATGAGAGAGGCTGGAAGACGATAGCTAGGCCATGGACGATCTTCAGTTGAGAGATCGTAAAGGCCAAAATCAATCGTTGAAATCTTAAACTTCATTGATTTTAAAAGTAGCATATCCATTCGATGCTCATGCAAAAAAACAAGAGTCTGGCGTACCAGTTTTTCAATAGATTCACCGTGCGATCCCGACATGATGATATTAAATCCAGATGTTTGCACGGGGCCACGGCTCGTAGGGACCCTAGGGTCGCCACGAAAAAAAATTTTCGATGGTTCTAAACTGCTTTCGCGAAGAAATTTCTTCACTTTGATAGTTGAACCTGCGACTCGTAGTACGCAAGATGGCATAGGATCCTTTACGTCTGACATACTCGGCGCTGCGCGACCTCATCACACAACATCCGTATTGATGGATGGATTAAGCCGTACCACCGCCCTCTGCAAGAGCCTTTAGATTGCGCAGTGTCACAGGAAGGCCTGAGTTCAGTTGCTTTGATAGCATAGGACCTATAACAAAGGACAGCAAACCTGAGAAGGTAACCCTATGGATGACCTCTGTCGCTCCCTCTACGGGAACGAGTTCGTGCTCGAATAGCATGCGAAACAAGGGAATCTTCGATTCGACGGTGAAGCACTTGCCGGGCTCAACTTGAGTAAGCAGCATAGGCACTGTCATGCCCTTAGGAGGCGTGATACGGCCACGACTACCAACACGAAATGGACCTTCAAGAAAGGCTTGCTTTGTGTCCGGGTCCCACGTGTGCCAGTTTTGGACATCCTCGTAAATCCGGAAGACTGTATCGGGGGACGCAGCGATTGTGATTCGGTGTTCAACTTGCATTAGAGCTTTCAGAAAGGGAAAGTAAAGTGATCGGCTTAAGGTTTGAATTGTGGTACGGCGCAGTCGACTCACACGAATGATTAGTGATACATGTCTACTGACTCGCATTGCTTGCGGAAACGCTGACAAGTTTCCAGGCACTTTCAGATCTTGACCAGACCTGCGTGCCGCCACCTGAGTGCTCAACCACATTTCCGTTTTTGAGCAAAATGGTTTGCTTATATTCATTCACCAAGATCGCTGTAGTTGGGTTTATGACGGTCACTTTTACATTGTAAAATTCAAGTGAAATGCTTTTTTCAACCGCAGAAAATCCAGGCACTATTAAATCCTCTAGGTTTTTTATTGAATGCCAAACTTTTCCATCTGCATTTAAACCCGTAAATTTTACTTTATCAAAATATTCAAAATAACGATTTGAATCTAGTGATGTGCTCGCGTCAATCAACCCCTTAAACGCATCAAGAACTTCTACCTCTACTTGTCTAAAATTTTCTGGATTCATGTTCACAGTGCTGCATCCGCTTGCGTTGATTAATAAGAAAAATGTGACTACGAATTTTGCCAAATGACAGATGATAGCCTCCTCAACCAGTTAGGTCGTATAACGTCAAAATGACAAGATCAGCACGACGATTAAAAATTTAAATGTCATTCTCATTGGCGATTATCCGTCGACTGTGATGTTGCCACCGACGGCGTCGTTATTCTTTCTTCTGCTCCGGCCATTTCTCAAGTAGTTCAGCCAAAGGAGGCACGCCGAACTTGGCTCGTTCTTTGTCAGAGATCGTCCGGTCGATTGGCACAAGCAACTCTTTACCTGTGGTTTGATCGATGACCCGATTCGTACCATAAAGCTGTCGCCCCTCTGTAAAGCTAAGATACCGATCAATTGAAGCAGCGACGAGCGTTCGCGCAAACTCCACTCCGCCTGTCAGTGCGTCCTTGAAAAGAAAATGCGCCAGTAGGTAGTTCTCAGGACTAATGGACTTGAGCTTGCCGTCGCAAAAATTCAAACCAGTATGCTGAAGAACGAGTCCAGCGTTGAATTTGTCAATTGGTGTGGCAACCCCACCGGATGCCAGAAGTTCAAGCACTTCCCTTCTCCGAGCATCGTCAGAGGATGTCTCAGTCGCTCCTGTTCGGACTGCCTGATCTTGTTTTGCCAGAAACGATAATCGTTTGTTGTCAGCAAGTGAAGGAGCTGCCATCAAAAGCAGAAGCAGCGACAGCACACATTTATTTGCGATGGCCATAGGAACCGTCTCCATTGGTGGTTAACGTCAAAGCGAGATGAGCCGCAAAGTAAAGCTCATCAGATGATGAAATGTTATCACGGCTTCATCCTCGACTGTCCAGTTTTGCATTTGCAATGCTTACTCATTGAATTGCCAGAAGAGGTAGAAAAGCCGATTCCACGGAGGAATACCATCACTTCGTTCAATCGGCTCGAATCCCTCAGGGGCCAATTTCCTAAAGTAATTAGATGATTCAATTGCGCAAGGGGTTTTCTTCAACGCTGCTCCAATACGAGCCTGGAGTAAGGCAGGTTCTATCCCACCAAAACTCCAAAAAATCTGGGATGTCTCGCGCCCGATAACTTCTGGAAGTGCAAGTCCCATTCGAACACAATGTTTCGTTCCAAGATGAACTTCCTAAGGCTGCAATCGAAGTGAAATAGTGAAAGTAAAAGAGCAAACAAGGGATGTTGGTACAGACTTCTTCGTTAGTCTGTGCAGACCGAGTTGACTTAGCAGCTGCGTAGCCATACACCGGATCATAGTTATCGTATGTGTGGTCGCCAACAAAAACCCTAAGATCTAGCCGCTTGTTAATATTAATAGCTGCAACAAATACCTTCGATGCCTTTTGACAATTTTCTTCTCCAAACGAGATGATCGACTCACAAGGGGTCAGAAGTCTTAACTTCCGTCGTCATGCATTTGGATGCATAACCTGAAGTTGTGTGTGCTGGGCGGCTGTTTGCGCTGCTCCGCTCGAACGCCTAGCTAGGTTTTACAGGGAACTGCTCGCAGGGTGACGGTACTGATGCCACGGTGAACCACGGAACTCCACCTCCTTCTCCAGAGTGGCTCCAACTGCTAAAGCCAGTCGCATGGACGGCAAGTTTTCTGCATGAATGAGGCTGATTGGTGCCTTGCCACCAAAAACAGGGGCTGCGAAACTCTGAATTGCACGAACCGCCTCCGAAGCATAGCCTTTACCCCAATACTTGCGGGTGAGAGCCCACTTGATTTCTGCTTCGGGCCAGTCATTGGGATACCAAAGCCCAGCGGCACCAACGACTTGCTGAGATTCGATTTCAACGACCGCGTATGGGCCGTAGCCACGAAGCTGCCAATGACCAACCATGCTTGACATCGCGCGCCAGCTCTCGCCTTCAGTGAGTGCACGCCTAAATGTGAATTTTGTGCATTCAGCATCAGAGTAATGTTCATGCATTGCTGGCCAGTCTTCATGCTTGAACTGCCTGAGTAGTAATCGCTGAGTTTTGATTGAAATGGGAACTGTCATGTGAATGTGAACTGATGAAATTATGAAACCAAACGTCGAAACTCACGGGCGCCATCAGGCGTCCGTGTGGAATGACTTATTAAAGCGGCGGCGTGTGCAAGAGAGCGAATCATTTTTTCGGCATTGAGTTGTCGAATACGCCTGTAAGCACCTCAGTCAAGACTTTTTTTAACAGCGGCTCTGAATTGACCTTCATGGTGGCTCCGGCGCGTCCTTGCATCGACACAAATTTAGATGCAAAGGGTGACTTCTTTTTTTCTGAAGCTAATGAATCGAACTCATCAGATGTCATGAGCGGCGCCCAAGCCAGAGCAAGGTTGCGATTCCATTCTCCCTGGTGCTTCGGCACAGACGCTGCAATTTCCGCCCTAAGTAGCTCATCCGCTTTCTGCTGCCCAAGCTTCGCTTCTATCCCTCTATAGGTGGTCGTTATCTTTGCAAACTGGTAGATCATGCCAGAAAGATTTTCGCCAAGCCGCAGAGCTTGCACCATCTTCAGCGCATGTTCTTCGCTTTGTCCAAAAGCGACACTCGTAACAAATATGAGAAATGAGGCGATTCCGAACCGAACGTGGGAGGTGAGTTGCGTGTGAATTTTCATAGGTTTAACGTTGAGCTAACGGTATCAACGGCTTCATCGTTGATACCGAGTTGAGTGGCAAGTCAGCGGGCGCTGCGGAAGTCTGCTGCTTTTCCAGTTCTTCGAAATTAGGTTCGAATTCAACAGAACTCGATTTTTCGAGAAAAGAAGACACATAGTCGCCAAGATTGGTGCCCAAATACCGCTGAGCTGCTTCTGCGCCACCATCTTGCCATTTCGCCGTAAGTACGAATTCCCGGAAGCTAGCCCAGTCTTTGGCAAACGTTTCAACTAATATTTTAGCTAGATCATATGAAAGCATGTTTCCGTCATCCGTTCGCGAAAACGATTTGCCGGACCAAAACTCCTGCACTTCCCCAACACCCCAAAATGCCAAATGTTTCGCACGCATTTCCTGTGCCGAAAAAACACTAGGCGGTTTTCCGGTAAGCCGATGTTCCGTGTTGACGGCCAGCCCCTCGTTCAGCCAAAGTGGAATAGTGAGATGAGACAGACACGCATGAGTCATCTCATGGGCAATCACTGGTTCCACCGTGCGCAAATCTGATTGCACCGTTACGAAATGCGCACAACCTTCGGAGATGAACATTCCGCCGCTGAACGCAAATTCCCCTTCTTCAGGGTAGTAATACGACACATAGTCATAGTATTCGTCCTCAGTCTCGAATACGATAAGAATGTCTTTCCCCCATGGAGCGACCTCTGCAATACCATCCAACACCTTAACAACCCGCTTTAGGGTACGGCTCATATACTCAAGCGTTGCGGCTGCGACTTTTTTTTCGAGAGGCGACAACAGCATTGCTGTCTCAGACTGCGTCAAACTGTATCGATCACCAAGCGCAGCTTGTAGATGCAGAAGCCATGCACTTTCAGCCGAAGCCCATGCATTCCCACGAAGCTTCTCATCTTCAATTCTTTCAACCCAAGACTGAACGACGACCCAATCCACCATCGGAAAATTTTGACAAATTTT
>CAUPNA010000030.1:0-31326 GCA_963512475.1 uncultured Undibacterium sp. | reverse complement strand
CCTGCGCCACGTTGCCGGGAGGTATCTGCCAATCGCCCTCAATGCCGGCAGAGAATATCCCTAATGCAATGGGCACCAACACCACCGCAAACAGCGTTGAGACGATCGTCATCAGGATCGATAGACTTAGCACGCCCTTGCTGAAGTAGTTGAAGATATTGCTGGTGGTGCCACCCGGAAGGCAGGCCATGAGGATCAAACCGATGGCAAAGGCCGGCGGCAGCGCCAGCGCCGTGGCCAACGCATAGCCCACCATCGGTGTCAGCACATACGTAGTGACAAGGCCGATTCCGACCCCTACAGGCTTGCGCAGCGCAATAGCAAAGTCTTTGAAGGTCAGGCTGGCGCCCATGCCTAGCATGATGGCCATCATCATGACACCGAGTAACTTGGTTTCGAAATCAGATAACATGGTGGAGAGCTCCGTTTAGCGTTGTGGGTGTTATTGACGAAGTTCGCGCCGCAGGATCTTGCCGACGGCGGTTTTGGGCAGGTCGTCGCGGAAAATCACGCGGGCTGGTAACTTGTAGCTCGTCAGCATTGTGCGGCAGTGCGCCACAAGTTCCTCAGCGGTGAGGCTAGGGTCACGTTTGACGATATAGGCAATCACCGCCTCGCCAGTCTTAGTGTCGGGCATGCCCACCACCGCCGCTTCAAGCACTTTGGGGTGGCGCGACAAAACGTCTTCGATCTCGTTGGGGTAAACGTTGAAACCGCTGACAAGAATCATGTCTTTCTTGCGGTCGACGATGCGGAATGTGCCCTGTTCATCCATCACCGCGACGTCGCCAGTGAATAGCCAGCCGTCCTTCAGCGCCGCTGCGCTCGCTTCGGGGCGCTGCCAATAGCCTTGCATGACCTGCGGACCACGCACCAGCAGTTCGCCGGGCTGACCCTGTTGCACATCGATCCCGCTGTCGTCGACCAAGCGCACCTCGGTCATAGGAGCGGGAATGCCGATACTGTCGCGCTGGCGCTTGACATTCAGCGGCTGAAAGCACACCACCGGGCTAGTCTCGGTAAGGCCGTAGCCCTCAACCAGTGGCGCGCCAGTCACCTCTTCGAAGCGTTCAACCACCGCGTGGTGCATGGCCGCACCGCCGCCGCCGGCAGCTTTGAGGAGTTTGGGCGGAAAGGCCGTGAACCACTCTTCGTGCAGCAAGGCGTTGTAAAGCGTGTTGACGCCCGTAATCCAGGTGATCGGGTAATTCTCAATTGCGCGCTGCAGGTTCTGGATGGGCCGCGGACTGGGCACCAGGATGTTGCGCGCACCCGCGTTGAACATGCACAGAAAGTTCACCGTGAAGGCGAACACGTGGTAGAGCGGCAACGCCGTCAATACCACCTCGCGACCGTCCTCAATGTGGCTGGCCGACATGGCACGCATCTGCGACAAATTCCATAGCAGGTTACCGTGTGTGAGCATGGCGCCTTGAGCCACGCCAGTTGTGCCCCCTGTGTACTGCAGCAAAGCCAAGCTGTCGTGTTTCAAATCGCGGCTGTAACTGGCTAGCTGCGTAGCCGAATTTGCGTTGTGACCGCGACCTTGGGCCAAAGCATCTGGAAGCGAAGTAAAGACCAGCTCATGCTTGGGTATGACCTTGTTCCAGTACTTCATCACACCGCGCACGATAGGACCCACTATCGGAGGAAAAAACTCGCTCACCCGTGTTAAGACCACATGCTTCACGCTTGTTTGGGGAAGGGCTTCCTGGAGCTTGTCGGCAAACATGTCTAACACGACCACAGCTTTGGCGCCGCTGTCATTGAACTGGTGCACCATCTCCGCCGCGGTATACAGCGGGTTGGTATTGACGGCCACGCAACCCGCTTTCAGTATGCCTAGCAGGGCGACAGGGTAGGCCAAGCAGTTGGGCATTTGCAGCGCTACGCGGTCCCCCGCTTGCAGCTTGAGCACCTCGCGTAGGTAGACTGCAAAAGCGCTACTCATCTCGCCGACTTGCGCGTAGCTGAGATTGCCGTACATGCCGTTGGGCACGACGGTCGTGAAGGCTATTTGCTTGGCAAAACGCTGCACCGCGGCATCCGCCATGGCTGGCAGGTTAGGATGAGTAGGCACGTCCAAGGTATGGGCAATGTGCTTGCCGTATTGCTCCATCCATGGTCGAAGGCTGTAAGCGGAAGGCGCGTTCATATGTTTGTCTCCGATGTTCTTGGCGGGTTTGCTATAGCGCCCCTTGTTTTTTGGTAACCCCTGTTTATCGCGGCTCAGTATCCACAATTCTTCGAAAGCAATAGCTTTCGGGTAGAAAATTCTAGCTACCTAACGGAAATATCATACCTGAATCTCTTGCTTACAAGTATTACCTTCAACACAAACAACACACTCCGAGGCGATCATGAAACACTTCCTCATCAGTCTTACCAAAATCACACCTTATCACACCATATCGCGCCAATGATCAATCCTAAATAGACATCTAATAATGTTGATCGGAGTGCCCCTAAAGCAAATTGATGCGCAAGAAATCAAAGCGCCGACTGAAACACCAAGTATCTTATCAACCAAACCACCGTACGGCGAACGTATCGGCATGCGCGGCGATCAAAGCTTCGAACCAGATGATTTAGCTCGCGAATTTTTCGCAGCCTTCAGCAGCACACTCAAACAGCGTTTCTCAGGTTGGAGCGTATTCCTGTTCACAGCAGATCTAGGTTTACTAAAACTTTTGAGCTTAAAAGAATCACGCAAAACACCGTTCTTCAATGGTGCTTTGGAATGTCGTTTGTTCCGCTCTGATATGGTGGCGGGGCTTAATCGTAGAGAAGCGGCGAAGCAGAAAGGTCTTTAATCACTGAGGGGCTTTGGGAACAAAAAATATTTCGCTTTTGTTTCCATCGCCTAGCGTTTATTGGATTCAGAATGAAGAATTTTTAATCGCAGTCTCCATCGAAACAATTTGGCTTAATTCTCGTGCCTTGCTTTGTTTCTTACTTATACGGTTCGGACCGAGGTACAACCACGGTACCGTCAAATAGCACAACAGCCGTAAAATCACCGCCCCAGAGTTTTCTTCCTGCGACTATCGGTTGGAATACAATTTTATAAAACCATCGGGAGTCGTCATCAATGACCGCTTGCGTTGGCTGCTTTAACGTGACTTGATCAAGGCTGAGTTTATTGATGTCTGGATGTTGTTTACGCAGCCAAGTTTCAGCGGCTTGTATTGCTTTTGCAATGGAAAGCGGAGGCGGATTTGACGATGTCGGCGACCATTTAACTTGAGCATTCCATTTCTCAGCACTTACCTCCCAATTTTGCATTACATTATTGCGACCTTCTCCAAACAGTGTGACCCTCTGATTACTCTGGGCAATCGCAAATGCAGATGCAAAGTAACAAAGGGCGAGAAGAATTATTTTTTTCATTTTGGTATGTTTCCTTGTCATTATTTTTGTGATTTTAGCACGGTCGGAATCGCTAAGGACTCAATATATACGTTAGTCTCGGACCACGTAGAAAATGGGACACTGAACCGAGGTTAATTTATTTCATCGCGACACGTTAGCAACGAAACCCGATTATTACAAAAGTTGTATTTCGTTGCGCACTTTTATCTTGCATGCAAAGAAAGAGATTCACAAGAAGCATGACACTTGATGAAAATTTTTTATTGAAATAGTCGTCCGCATCTACCAATAGGTTCAAGTCTAAACCAAGCAAACCAAGCACTTTTGGCGTATCCTTAGTGCTTTCCACACGGCGTGATAGTAAAGCGTTTCTACTAAGTGCGACAATTCAATTGCTTGCCACCTGCCATCCACGATTTCGCCTCATTGAATGACCTCCATGACTTCCATGACCACTTACCTACGCCCGCAACTCAAAGACAGCACCTTAATCCACGACCAAGCCTTCATCCAAAACAACTGGATAGAAACCACCGAAAAATTCACCGTCCATAACCCAGCAACAGGTGCCTTAATCGCTGAAGTGGCGAATTTAGACATCTCACATGCCCAAGACGCGATTCATGCAGCACAAACCGCCTTACCAGCTTGGTCAGGATTAACAGGCAAAGAGCGAGCCAACATCTTGCGTAAGTGGTTCGATTTGATCGTTGCGAATGCAGATGATCTGGCTGCGATCATGACGGCGGAGCAGGGTAAGCCTTTGGCGGAATCTAAGGGTGAGGTTTTGTATGGGGCGAGTTTTGTGGAATGGTTTGCTGAGGAAGCGAAGCGAGTTTCTGGTGATGTGTTGGCGTCGACTTGGGCGGATAAACGTACCTTGGTGTTGAAACAACCTATTGGTGTGTGCGCGGCGATTACGCCTTGGAATTTTCCGTTAGCGATGATCACGCGTAAAGTGGCGCCGGCTTTGGCGGCGGGTTGTACGATAGTGATTAAGCCTGCTGAACAAACGCCTTTGTGTGCTTTGGCTTTGGCGGATTTGGCATTGCGTGCAGGGATGCCTGCTGGTGTATTGAATGTGCTGACGGGTGATGCTGAGCAGTCGATAGCAATTGGTCGTGTGTTGTGCGGTAGCTCGGTGGTGCGACATTTATCTTTTACTGGTTCGACGCCAGTCGGTCGTATTTTGATGCAGCAATGCGCGCTAACTTTGAAGAAATTGGCTTTGGAATTGGGTGGTCATGCGCCGTTTATCGTGTTTGAGGATGCCGATATTGATGCCGCAGTAGAAGGGGCTTTGCAATCTAAGTTTCGCAATGCTGGACAAACTTGCGTCTGCACCAATCGTTTCTACGTGCACGAGTCTTTGTACGAACAGTTTTTGGAGAAATTCGCACTGGCAAGTAAGAAAGTGAAAGTCGGTGACGGCACCGAAGTCGGTGTCAAACAAGGTCCTTTGATCGATCAACAAGCTTTGGACAAAGTACAAGCACATGTGGCGGACGCGCTGAAGCAGGGTGCTCGTTTGATGGCGGGTGGTAAGCCGCATGAAAAAGCTGGATTATTTTTTGAACCAACCATCATTGCTGACGTCAATCATCAGATGCTGGTGATGCGCGAAGAAACCTTTGGTCCGGTAGCAGCGGTCATGCGCTTTAGTAGTGAAGATGAAGTCATCGCTGCAGCGAACGATACTGATTTTGGTTTAGCGGCTTATTTTTATTCGCGTGATATCGGTCGGGTTTGGCGCGTCGCAGAGAAATTGGAATATGGTATGGTCGGCGTGAATACGGGTTTGATCGCCAATGAAGTGACGCCATTCGGTGGTGTTAAGCAATCCGGTTTGGGGCGCGAGGGATCTAAGTACGGGATGGATGAGTACTTGGAGATGAAGTATGTGTGCCTCGGTGGGATGTAAATTTGGTCAGATTATTTTCTGATTGAACACAACACTCAGAAAAGTTTACATTTCTTACATGTTCATTCCCGCGAAGAGCTTGCCAACGATTGATGGAATCGGGAGCGGGAATATCGTGACTTTGTCCCTGAACCTAATTACGACGCTAGGTTCCCGCCTACGCGGGAACGACAGAATAGAGCTAATCTGAGATTTGTGATTAATAGAAATTCGTTTTGAGTAAGAGAAAAGAATAGAAAGTAGCCCATGCATTCCAAAATTAAACTCAGCAACGTCGGTTTGGCGACTCTGCTTGCCGCCTTGTCGATGTTGGGGCCGTTTTCTATAGATGCCTATTTGCCAGCATTTGCATCGATACAGGCTAGCTTGAATACGTCGTCGATTGAGGTGCAGCAAACCTTGACTGCGTATATGTTGTCGTTTGCGGTGATGACTTTGTGGCATGGTGCGCTGTCGGATTCTTTTGGTCGACGTAATGTCGTGTTGGTCGCCTTGGTGGTATTTGCAATTGCCTCATTTGGTTGTGCTTCGGCACACAGCGTGCATTATCTCTGGGGCTTTCGGATTATGCAGGGCGTTGCTGCTGGCGCTGGGATGGTGATAGGCAGGGCGATTGTGCGTGACCTGTATTCGGGTGCGCCTGCGGAGCGATTGCTGTCTTTGGTGACGATGATCTTTTCGATTGCACCGGCGATTGCGCCGATTATCGGTGGTTGGGTGGTATCGCATTCGGATTGGCGTACGATTTTCTTGCTGTTGTTTGGCTATACCGTTGTGCTATTTATAGGCTGTTATAAATACTTACCTGAATCTTTGCCAGTTGAGAAGCGTCAGTCATTTAATGTGGAGTTTTTGTGGCGTAGTTATGGTGATGTGTTTAAGTCGCCGGGTTTTCATTTTATGGCTGGAACCATTGCTTGTAATTTTGCCGGGATATTTTTGTTTATCTCTTCGGCACCTGCTTTTGTCACGCAACATTTGAAACTCGATGCGCAGAGCTTTGCTTGGCAGTTTGTGCCTATGGTTGGTGGTATTTTTCTCGGCTCACTGGCCGCCAATCGTTTGGCTGGCCGCTTGACGATTCCTAAGCAGATTAGTATTGGTTTTATGTGTTTGATGGGTGCTGCAACGGCGAATGTTTTGTTTCATTTCTTTTCTGCACCGATGTTGCCATGGTCGGTAATACCTTTGTTTTTCTACGCTTTTGGTATGTCGATCGTGTTTCCTGGTGCGACTTTGATGGTATTGGAATTGTTCCCGAACATCCGTGGCATCGTTGCATCCTGTCAGTCCGCTTCCGTTACTTTACTTAGTGCATTTGTGGCTGGTGTGATGGCACCCGCGCTAGATCATTCTGTATTGTCGTTGGCCTTGGGCCAGTTTGGTTTCGCATTAATGGGATTATTACTTTGGTACAGCGGCCGGGCTTATCAACGTTCTCTTAGTAGGGCAGGCCATCAATAAATGTTCATTAAGCTGTTTAATCAGTAGAGCATCTACTTCGACTTCAAATGCACGCATTATGGTCAATTATTGCTGCAATGCGGTATTTTATTGGTGATCATGTTTTGTGTAAATCTCACAATTTGTGACAACAGTTTTTGTGTGTCATCACTTCTGTCATAAATATCAAAACGGGCTAAGCTCGTGTTCGTGACGTCAGCATTTTTCTATGGTATTCCACTCTGATTGAAAAAATATATAACGTCATCAAGTTGTCATTTTTGATGGTTACACTGCGCACTGTCATTGGATCGCTGTGTTGGTTCAAGGCTTCAAAAAAGACTTGTAGACCGTTTTTGCCGCAGGTTTTTATGCATTGCAGCAAAAAATAATTTTTTAATTTTCTGGAACGTAAACTATGAAAAAATCAATTCTTGCACTGGCACTGTTGGGTGCATTCTCTAGTGCTGCTATGGCGCAGTCTTCTGTCACTATCTACGGCATTATTGATGCTGGCGTGGCATACAAAGATGCAGGTGCAGGTAAGCTCACTTCTTTGGATAGCGGTTTGAATTCCACATCACGTTTGGGTTTCAGAGGTACAGAAGCTTTGAGCGGTGGTTTGAAAGCAAACTTCAATTTGGAAATGGGTTTGAGAGCAGATACAGGCGCAAATGATGCAGCATTGTTCGCACGTGGCGCATGGGTAGGTTTGTCTGGTGAAGATTTTGGTTCTGTGAACTTCGGTCGTCATAAGTCTTTGACTTACATCTACGGCGCACAAATCGATCCATTCATGGACGGTTTGTTGGGTAAAACAGATCTGATGTTCAAAATCAACACAGTACGTGATAACTCGATCACTTATACATCAAAAAGCTTCAGTGGCTTCTCAGTTGCTGCTCAATATGGTTTCGGTGAAAAAGCTGGCGATGCAACAGCAAACCGTGTTACTAGCGTAGCTGCTTCTTACATCAATGGCCCATTGAACGCGAACATCGTTTGGGATCAATTGAAAGATGCTAATGGTAATTTAGCTATCGGCGGCGAAAAATTGTTGGCTGGTGCTTCTTACGATTTGGGCAAAGATTTCTATGGCATTAAGTTGAATGCAATGTACGAAGAAATCAAAGGCTCTACAAGTTTGACTAACTTGAAAGAAACCAAAGAACAGTTGTACATGGTCGGTGGTTCTATCAAAGAAGGCGCAAACACATTTATCCTTAGCTACACAGACTCCAATGTAAAAACGAGTGTGAGTGCAAATTCTAGCCGTATCGCTTTGGGTTACACTTATGATTTGTCTAAGCGTACTAACTTGTATGCTTCAGTAGCAAACGTAAAAAACGAAAAAGCTGTCAAAACTTTGGCTGATTTGAACGGTGCAACTGCACGTTTGTTCAACGTTGGTGTCCGTCATAAGTTCTAAGTAATTCAGTAAGGAATTAAGGAGCTAAGAATAGTTTCCTTAAGTTTTTACTAAGAATAAAAACTGCCTGTGCAAGTTTGCCAGGCAGTTTTTTTTATGTCAAAAATTGTCGAAAGAATGCGGGTAATTTGTGAGTAAATTGTAGAAACCCTTGTTCCTGTAATTAGATGCACTACAATGCAAGACAGAAGCTTGCTTCAATCTTGTTATATGAGGTGTCGATATGAAAAAAATTGTACTTAGTTGCCTGTTACTGAGCCTGTTCTCTGGCGCAGCCCAAGCTGGGGAGGCCAAGTTGACATGGGGAAATCTGGATAATTTCAGTGATATTAGCCCCGGCTATGAAATGAAAGACGCTTTTCGTGAACGATTGATGAAAGAGTTTGGATTGGTTTTTTCAAATTTTGCGAAGAAGCTGCCTGATGCATATCAGCTAAATGTGGCTGTGAGTGATGTTGATTTAGCGGGTGATGTGCGGCCTAATATGTCCTCAGTTAATCAGATTCGTTTCATGACCTCAATTTACTGGCCACGCTTGAAGTTTCATTATGAATTACGTAATGAAAAAAATGAGGTAGTCAGCACTGGTGATGAAGAGTTGAGCGATATGGATTATCTCGGTCGGGTGCGCATACCATCTGGGCATACTAGTTTTGAATATGAAGAAAAGATGATATTGGATTGGTTTAGAAAACAAACGAATGCGGGTGTGTTCCCATCCAAAGACATGAAAGCTGTCGCAGCAAAGTAATTATCGATAGTTTTCAGAAGAAATTAGCTGAAGAAGGCCGATCTTTGAGTAGATTGGCCTTTTTTATTATGTTCATAACACTCGGCAAGGTTTGCCAATTGCCCCTGAAGGCACGTAAAATGACGCTTTTACAAAGTAAGCGCGTTTTGATTAAGCGGAGATAATCTGAGCTAATCAGCTTAATGCAACAACAGGCGTATGCAGTCATTGCAAATTTAATTTGCTCACCTTCCTTCTACATCAATTATGTCCACAGATAAACCACAAACAGACGTGCAAACGGCTGGCACCGATGCGCTGGCTCAAGAAGCACACGAACCGCGCAAATCGCTTTTTTATGATCCGACAGAACATCGCATCCGTAGCTTCGTAACACGTGCTGGGCGTCTGTCCGATGCTCAGGCAAAAGCGATAGCGACATTGGGGCCTAAATTCATGATCCCCTATCAAAAATCTTTGCTGGATGTCGATGCCGCTTTTGGTCGTCACGCACCGACGGTATTTGAAATCGGTTTTGGCATGGGCGAAACCAGCGCAAAAATCTCAGGTTTAATGCCGGAGAAAAATTTTATTGGCGTTGAGGTGCATACGCCAGGTGTCGGTAGCTTGTTGAAATTAACCGATGCGGCGGGTTTGCAAAATCAACGCATCATTCAGCATGATGCGTATGAAGTATTGACTAATATGATTGCACCAGCGTCTTTAGCAGGCGTGCATGTGTTTTTTCCAGATCCTTGGCATAAGGCGCGCCACAATAAACGTCGCTTGATACAAGGCCCTTTAGTCGCCTTACTCGCTTCGCGTTTGCAGGTCGGCGGTTATCTGCATTGCGCTACTGATTGGGAAGAATATGCGGTGCAGATGTTAGAAGTGCTTAGCGCCGAACCGACTTTAAAAAATACAGCGGATGGCTACGCGCCTCGCCCTGATTATCGTCCCGTGACCAAGTTTGAAAACCGTGGTTTGAAATTGGGACATGGCGTTTGGGACTTAGTATTTGAGAAGAAGTAAGTCTGTTTTTTCTATTGCTGGTGATGGGGTTTTTGAATGCGCATCTTGATGGCATCCATCACACATCAGCTTGCTGTCACAAGCTTGTAACGTAGTCTTTGTAATATCTGGCACATATGGCAGATATTCTAGAACCCGCTGGTAAAAAAATCCTCATACTCAGTGTCTCCGCAGGTGCCGGGCATGCCCGCGCTGCCGAGGCAATTCGCGCCTATGCTGCGCTACACGATCCTGTTAGCACTGTGATTCATCTCGACGTGATGGATTACGTGACGGCAGGTTTTCGCAAAATCTACACAGATTTTTACATCAAGCTCGTCAATAAAGCCCCGACTTTGTGGGGCTATCTGTATAACTTCACCAACGAAGCGAAACGCGATAGCAGCATCGAGCGATTGCGTCGTTATCTGGAACGCTGGAACGCGAAAGCACTACTGCGCGAGATAGAAAAATTTCAAGCAGACGCTATTATCTGTACGCATTTTTTACCTGCCGAAATGTTGGCTCGCTTGATTGCCCGGAAAGAGCTGGCTTGTCCGGTATGGGTTCAAGTGACTGATTTTGATTTGCACAGAATGTGGGTGCATGAAGGTATGACGGGCTACTTCGCAGCGAATGAAGAAGTCGCGTTTCGCATGCGCGCACATGGTATCGCTGCTCAGCAGATTCATGTCACAGGCATTCCTATCATGCCCGCTTTTACTCAAGTATTAGACCGAGCGATTTGTGCGCATGAACTAGGCTTAAGTCCGAATAAATTGACCTTTATGTTGATGGGCGGTGGTGCCGGTTTGGGCAACATGGAAGTGCTTGCCCAGCACTTGCTCAGCATGCGCGGTGATCATGAAAACAGCGATGCAGCATTTCAGTTGATCGTGTTAACTGGCAAAAATACGCAAGCCCTGCAGGCTTTGCAGCGACTGGCCGAAAGCTATCCGCAGCGTTTATTTCCTTGCGGTTTTACGACACAAGTCGAGCGCTTAATGATATGCGCTGACGTGATCATTACCAAGCCCGGTGGACTGACGACTTCTGAGTGTCTGGCATTGGGCTTGCTTATGATAGTTAATGCACCGATTCCTGGACAAGAAGAGCGCAATGCCGACTATGTGATGGAGCAGGGCGCTGCGCTGAAAGCGGTCGATAGTCTCGCTTTAGAATTTAGGCTACGAGAGCTGATAGCGCATCCAGAAAAATTGCAGGCAATGCGAACGCAAGCGCGACGTTTGGGACGTCCGCATGCGGCGCAAGTGGTGTTTGATCGAGTGATTGCGGATCTCGCAAAGCCTTAGCCAAAGCGCGATCTCAATACCACGGTAATTATTCCAATCATTCGAATCTAGCGAATTTAAATCAATAAAATCAGTACTAAGGATAGTTGCGATGCGCACAGCACAAATGAATTGGAAAGGTTTGTTTTTGACCGTAT
Source organism: uncultured Undibacterium sp. (assembly GCA_963512475.1). Taxonomy (GTDB): domain Bacteria; phylum Pseudomonadota; class Gammaproteobacteria; order Burkholderiales; family Burkholderiaceae_D; genus Undibacterium. Next base: position 19,970 of record CAUPNA010000030.1, on the reverse strand, counting down.
TTTGGGTCAGTCTGATGGCGATATTTTTCGCGCAGGTAGAGATACAAATCGAGGGTGGCGCTGGCTGGGCGACCAGCTTGCCGACTTGGCGAATTGAACAACATTGGTTGCTAGATATTTTTTGGGGTGGGCGCGCCATGACCGGCTATCACGCCTGGGTGTTTCCATTTATCGCGATGATTTTTCACTTACCATTTTTCTTTTTGCAAACGTGGAATTGGCGCTTACAGGCGCGTGCGTTGGCGTGCATTATGTTGTTCTGGATCGTGGAAGACTTTCTTTGGTTTATATTAAATCCCGCGTTTGGCTGGCAGCGCTTCAATCCGGTGGATGTGTTTTGGCATAAGCAATGGTGGTGGGGTGCACCTAAGGATTACTGGACTTTTTCTTTGGTAGCAATCGTTCTGTTTTGGTATTCGTTTAGGGATACCGCGAAATCTACTTAGTACTTTTTTCCAGCACTTTATGAATAAGGACAAGTCTGTATCAGTTCGCATGACTAGATGCCTTGCCCTCAACTCACCTGCAGTCAGCGTCTATAGGTTCTACCACCTCACTTGTTTCCGGCTTAGATTCAGATTCAAACTTGATTTACTTGAGCCGGCGTACCTTGTCGCCACCTTGTGAGCTACCCGCTCACTTCAAAAAATTGCCAAAAAATAACACTTGAAAATTCAAATCTACTGTATTAGTATATGCATACAGTGAACTCAAGAAGACGTTCTTATGGCAATAAATCGAGATTTATCTCCTGAAGTTTTTCAAATCGCAACTGGCAGTAGTGAACCTATTTATCGACAAATGGTTGAGCAGTTGCGTCGTCAGATCTTGGGAGGGCAGATTGGTGCGGGAGATGCTATGCCATCAGTGCGAGAGGTGGCAAGTGCTTTAGGCGTTAATCCTATGACCGTGTCAAAAGCCTATAGTTTGCTCGAAGGTGATGGTTGGTTGGCGCGTCGTCGCGGCCTAGGTATGGTCGTCGCCGAACGTGAATCGCAGTTTGCTTTGGCAGAATCGCGTTTAGAACTGATTCGCCCGAGTTTGCAAAGAGTTGCTTTGGAATCGCAACAATTGAAGTTGCAGCCTGAAGCGGTATTGCAATTCTTTTCAGAAATTTTAGTTGACGACAAGGATGGAAATGATTCGGCAACGAATTGATTTCTTGGCGTTTTGTAGTTGGCTTGCTGCGTTTGTCTTTTGATTTGCGTTAATTTGTTTTTAAATTTATTGTTTTTTTAAATTCATTAAATTCTTAGGAAAATCATGATCTCTATTCTTCAACATATCCGTATCACTATCTCAAAATTTTTGGTGATGAGTTTCTTAGGCTTACTTGCTTTTCTGTCTTCTGCTGCGCATGCAGAAATGCGGGTTACGACCAACGACACTAAAGCGGCGGATGCCTCAGCATCCCCGACTCGCGGCCTCTTGTTTGAAATTAAATCGGACAAAAATGTCGCCTATTTATTTGGCTCTATCCATATCGCCAAAGCAGATTTCTATCCGATGTCACCCAAGGTTGAAGCAGCTTATTCGCAGGCTGATACTGTGGCTATCGAAGCCGATACTTCTGATGCACAGGCGGTGCAAGCCATGATACCTAAGCTAAGTTATGCAGCGCCAGATAAGTTAGAAAATCATATTACGCCCGCTACTTGGAATAGTATGAAAAGTGTATTCGGACCGGCAGCGGAGCAAATGCAAGGGTTTAAACCTTTTGTCGTCACTTCTGCATTGGCAATGCAAGTCGGTATGCAAATGGGTTATGACGCTAAACAAGGTATCGATTTACATTTCATCAATCGTGCAAAAACGGACAAAAAATCATTGGTGGAGTTAGAGAGTCTCGATTTTCAAGCTAGTGTTTTAGGTGGGTTGTCTGACGAAGAGGGCGATGCTTTGCTTGCTTCTACTATCGACTCACTTAAAAAAGGTGAGTTTTTTAAAGAATTAACAACTATAGAAACGGCTTGGAAAGCGGCTGATGCTGACGGTATTGCGAAATTATTTGTCGATGCAGCCAACAAAGACGCTGCATCCAAAAAAATGATGAAGATGCTGATGGATGATCGCAATGAAGGCATGGTCACGAAAATTAATAGCATGATGACGAGCGGTAAAAAACTGTTTGTCGTCGTCGGTGCAGGCCATTTAGCTGGCGAAAAAAGCGTGGTCGATCTTTTGAAAAAACAAGGTTTGGAAGTGAAACAAATTCGTTAATGGAGCACGTACAGGATGTAATAGAGCTTGTCTTTATTCCTCCAGTTTAATAGACGTCACTTGTTTGAACATTATTAGAATAATTTAGGACATCGTATGCACGCACCGATAAGTATTAAAGGTTTGAGTAAACAATTTAAACCACAAAGGGTATTGAAAAATCTGGATTGGGAAGTGGAAGCGGGTAGCATTGTTGGCCTCTTAGGGCGCAACGGTGCTGGCAAGTCCACCTTGATTGAATGCTTATTGGGTTTGCGTGATGCCGAACTTGAGAGCGAAGTGCGCTTGTTTGGTGACGATGTCCGCCATTTATCTGAAAGTACCAAAGCAAAAATTGGTTACGTGCCGCAAACCAGTGACTTGTTTGAATGGCTAACACCACGTCAGATGTTGGCGTATTTTAAAGCGATGTACCCACACTGGAATGATGCCAAAGTTGATAATTTGATGCAGCGTTGGGATCTGCCTTACGACAAAATTATCAGTAAATTCTCCGGCGGTCAAAAACAACGCTTGTCCATTATTCGCGCTTTAGCGCATGACCCTGAATTATTGATTTTAGATGAACCAGTTGCTAGCCTCGACCCAGCTGGTCGTCGTGATTTTTTACGAGAAATTGTGGATAGCGTCATGGACCAAAATACGACCATCGTCTTTTCAACACACATCCTGTCTGATCTAGAACGCGTCGCGATGAAAGTCGCATTTTTATCGAACGGCAGAATCGTCCATCAACAAATGCTCGATGATTTGATGGAAGTAAGTTTGCAGGTGACAGGGCCATCGGCCATCGTCTCCCAGCTCGGTCCGAAGAAAACTTTGCAAAGCACCATTTTGAACGACGGCAATACCCGCCTACTGGGTCAGTGGAGTGAAACACAGTGCAGTCAAATCATGGCGCGCAGTGATCTGAAAGTCGAGCGATTGAGTCTCGAAGACTTGTTCATAGAAATGACACGATAAGTTAGTACTCATGAAACCAATATTTCATATATGGCTGTCACCCTTGTATTCTCGCTGGAATTTAGGGGATAAAAAATCCTTGTTGGTGTGGATTTCTATTCTTCCACTTTTAGGTTTGCTGTTCGGAATTGCGATCATGTTAGCAGGCGATGGTAAGAAGTCTTGGATGATTATTCCCGCTGCATTTGCGATCGGAGTCGCGGCTATTCTAGGAATGCTGATTTTCCTCTGGCATTTTTATCTCCTACTTAATAGCAGCTCACAACTTTCCCCAATAAATATGCATTTGGTGCCTGGTTTTATTCGTCATTTAAAGAGCGCATTGGCAATACCTGTGCTGTTGTTGCCTGTCATTCCGTATCTCATTTTGGGCTTTTCAACATCGTATTGGGTGCCATCCCTGTGGTTTTTCTTTGTAATATTTTTACTTGGCTACATTTGCAGTATTCGGGTTAGTTGGTTAGTGTTTTTCCCGATTCTTATGATGTTTCAATTAGATCGCTTGCTACAACTACATTCGGTCTTTTTGTCGCAATTGTCGAGTACTACTCTGCTTCTCTATAGCGTCTTATTAGTATTGGCTGGATTTGCAATCACCTATGCCATGCTGACATGGACATTTGCGTTTCATCGCAATCCTTTAATCAAGTTTACGAATACTTACCGAGGTCCATCCTCTGAAACCAACGTAGCTCAGCTTGCAAATAGACGGTCCATGTTTTCTCAAATTTTCTTTACTGGTTTTCAGCGTGTATTCGCGCGAGGTAGTACTGTGAGACAAACACTCGCCTCTAGTTTTGGGTCTAATGCTCATTGGAGTCGACATGTGGCGATTATTATTTTGGCGAACTTATTTTTTTTGGTGTTGATGATGATTTATCGACGCTATTCGTTAAATAGTGACGCTAATGATGTTTTGTTTTTCTGTTGTTTTGTTTTATGACTTATGTGTACTCCTTTAGTTCTGTGGTGGTGATATCAACGGTTTTTGGGATTTTCTATTTTGCCGGTGACGGCGGCCTTATTTAAAATTAAGACCTTAGCAAGATCATCAAGCGACATCATTCTTTTCTTTTGGTTTTTTGTTTGTATCTGCGGGTTTGCGATGGTTTCGTTTTTGCAGTGGCACTCGAATGTTGCTTTGGTTTTGGCGTTGGTGCGCTCTCATGTTTTTTCTATTGAGGATATTGTTGTATCTTCATTTTGAAGTAGTGGCAAAAGTGCCTGCGACTTTTCCGGTTGGGCGCGCTTGCGGAGGATAGTTTAATAAGCTGCAAGCTTTAAAAGTTAAAGCTAACGAGTAAAATTATTTCGATAGAGATCGCACGATGAGAAAAATCCTGACTATTTGGATGCAACCAGTTTACGCACGACGGAATGTTGATAGCAAAAAAACCTTAGTACTTGGATTGCTATTCATTCCTATGGTCGCGCAAATTATTGCTGCAATTTTGTTTTTTGTGCGGGCAGACATCGTGACTGCGAAAGTATTTTTTGAAGCTTTTATTTATAGTTTTTTGCTGACTTTATTTTTGCTTTTCTTTATCTGGTTCGTCTCTTTGGTCCAAAGTATAGGCTTGCAATTTTCGCCGACTAACGCAGGCTTAGTGCCTGGCCACAAGAAGAACATGCAGATAGCACTTGCTTTACCGATTATTATTTTGGCGCTTGCAGCAGTGGCAGGCTTTAAGTTTTTTCAGAACACATATTCAATCTGGCCTGCGTTCTTTGCGGTCATCGTGATGATGTTTCTCGTGCTGATTATGCGATCGCAATGGATGGTATTGCCTATGGTTTTGTCTATGCAAATACCAGCTTTGGCTCGACGTGCAGGTTACAGCGATATAGATGGAATAATCGCTGCAAAATTTGGCGTACCTACCTCTATTATTTTGTGTGTCTTAACTCTAGTATTTCTGGTAGGTGGGATTCATTGGGTTTTTTCCATACGTGACGATAGTCTATTCAAAATGCATCAACGTACTCTTAATTTTCGCGCGAGTGTTCTCGGACAACGAGCGGCTGAATGTCAGGTCGGAGTAAGTTTTTCAGTATTGTGTATGGCTTGGATGTCGAGTTGTGTCTCCCGCGTGACGCAAAAGCAGCAAGCAGATGCTATGAAATTGTTAGGCTTCGCGTTTGGCACCAAATTGCATTGGACTACAATTTGTTTTCAAATTTTTTCGATGGCGTTTGGTGGCGTTGTTGTCGTGGCGATACTCGAAGCGTTTTCGGCATCTCGATCTGATGATTTTGTTGCCGGCTTTGGTGTCGGATTTTGTGCTGTGATGGCAATGATGTTGCCATTGGTTTTTTGCATGGTGCTGTTTTATAGCTTGTATCAGACACGTGTCGAACAGGCATTGGTTTGCATGGCACCCAAGATGGGCAACTCAAAGCAGCGTGACCAATCTTTTTTGTGGTATTTACTGCGTCAATTCATAGTCCTGTATTCAATTAGCGTAACGGTAGCGCTGGCGATTTTGTTTTTTGTACCAATGAGCGATATTAAGCAAGCTATTCTGATTTTAAGTATTACCTGTTTATTTCCATTGATATTGAATTTGGCAAAACAATTTTCCAGGATGAAAGCAGTGAATGATCATCCTATGTTAAGAAATTTGCTGCTGTGTGCATCGTTGATGCTATTTGGGATAGCAATCGTTTTATTGATTACACCAATGGTACTTTGGGTTTATACACCTCTAGTGATTTTGGCCACTGCCTACGTCTTCTGGAAGCAAATTCGGAATCATACGAAAGAACATTTGTTTCCAGTGGGATGTGCGGTGTAATGAAATTAATTGCAGAAAATTCTCCGTTATAAACCTTTAATTTTTTCATGCTGGGTTATTCATGTTGTATCGAGCGGTCGATGAGTCCTAAATCGGTAAGCTTGGAATGAGCGCCCACTCTTGTTACATCGCATGTATATTGATTCTCAGAAATATGGCCGCAACGCGTAAAAATGATTTAGTTTGGTAGAGACAACATTATGAAGAAAATTATCAACATTTGGATGCAGCCAATCTATGCTCGCTTGAATATGGAGGGCAAAAAATCGCTGTTTTTCTTGCTGGCATTATTCCCAGTTGCCGGACAGGTGATTGCGGGTTTGCTGGTTTTTTCACGCCCAGAAAAACTTGAATTGAAGTATTTTTTGATTGCATTGCTTTTGAGTTTGGCGGCTTTGCTTGTCGTTTTGTTTATTTCGTGGTTTGCAGTTTTGGCGCAAAACATCGCCTCGCAATATTCTCCCGCTAATGCACGACTTGTACCCCATCTATCGCGCATTTTGAAACTGGCATTGTCCATCCCGATTATCGTGACAGCCTGCGTTTCATCGGGCGTGATGTGGCTTGTTGTTCATCAGTTTTCCTTGTTTCCAGCCTTTATCAGTGTATTCATATTGAGTTTTTTCGTGTTGATCTTCCGTAGTCCATGGGCTGTTGTGCCGTTCATCCTATGCTTCCAAATGCCTGCAATACTAAAGCGTTTAGGTGTAACTCCTGTAGATAAAGTATTCTCCGAAAATCTGGGCATCTCATTTGAAAGCCTGCTGTTCTTGTCATCGATTCTTATCTTGTGGGCGACCCTACATTGGATATTTGCAATGCGCGATGACGCGCTATTTAGATTGCAGGAACGTAGTCACCTACTCAGAGATGCAGTCAGTGGTAAGAAAATGAATGAGAACAAAATCTCTATGGGGTTTGCCACTCCTTTTTTGATGTGGATGCATCGCTGCATTGAGGCTTGTACTTCGTATGAAAATGATCGCAATACGACATTCAGGCTGAGTTCATTTGCGTTAGGTCCGCGCTTACATTGGAGCTCCCCTTTGCTGCAGATGATTGTCATCATTGTTATGTGTGGTCTGTCATTGCTGTTGCTTAGCTTGTTGATTGCTAGTGATGGAAAAGAGCTACTCTTGGTGATGTCAGTGACTATGGGCGGACTAAGTTTAGTCATATTGCCTTTCATCTTTTGTGGAGTGTTGTTTTCTACGTTGTTTCAGACTAAGACAGAGCAAGCATTGATTTGCCTGGCGCCTGGTAGTGGTGCGCAAGATAAGCGAGATAGAATCATGATGAATTATCTTTTGCGACAGTTTTCTATTCTATTTATTTGTAGTGTTTTATTTGCTTTACTGATGGTACTTTGGCTCTTGCAGAACGATAAAAATAGCGAAAAACCGATTGCGGGTATCGTGCTTTTGCTGAGCTGTTTTTTTCCTATGATCTTGGTGTTAACTAGACAGCATGCACGCATGGCGAGTATCGCTGATCATCCTCTTTTGAAGTCTTTTGTGGTTTGCGCTTTGCTTTTTGTAGCGGGACTAGTGATGCTCTTTTATATGCCGCTGAACTTAACGTTCGTCTATAGCACCTTGGTCTTATTGGTGACAGGAATGCTATTTGCACGCTATAGACGCCTGCAATTATCACGAGCCATTTTCCCTGTCGGGCGGGCTGTTTAGATCGTTTGACTTGGCTTGACAAAGCCTATGAACGGCTGGCCGAGGTCGTACCTTTTATAAAAACTCGGCAATCAATTTGACTAATTCTTCCCCATAGCTTTCTAATTTTTTTGCACCGACGCCGGTAACGCCACGTAAGTCATCGAGTGAACGTGGTTTGGCTTTGGCGATTTCGCGTAAGGTGCTGTCGTGAAAAATAATGAAAGCGGCGGTGTTGTGCGCTTTGGCGGTTTCAACCCGCCACCAGCGCAGGCGCTCGAAGATCGCTTGCTCACTGTCGGATAGATTCGCCTCAGAAAAATCTTTGGAGGATTGGCGTTTATGTTTGACCGCTTTTTCCGCTTTCTTATACTGGCGTAACTGGATTTTGGTTTCGCCACGTAATACTGCACGTGATTCTTCAGTTAGTTTTAGCGAGCTGTAGTTTTCATAGTCAACGGCGACCAGACCGAGCGCGATCATTTGACGCAACAGCGCGCGCCATTCAGCTTCGCTTTTATCTGAACCGATTCCATAAGTGGAAAGTTGATCGTGGCGCCATTGTTTTACTCGCTCGGTATCAATGCCGCGTATCACGTCAATCACATGACCTGCGGCGAAGCGTTGATCGACGCGATAGATTGTTGAAAGAATTTTTTGTGCCGCGACCGTGCCATCAAATGAGCTAGGGGGTAACAGGCACGTATCGCAATTGCCGCAAGCTTGAGATGCTTGTCCAAAGTAATCGAGGATATGGACACGACGGCAGTTCAGCGTTTCGCATAAGCCCAGCATGGCATCTAATTTGACACCTTGTACCCGTTTGAAAGTTTCGTTCGCTTCGGATTCGTCTATCATGCGACGCTGCTGCACGACGTCTTGCAAGCCGTATGCCATCCAGGCATTCGCACTAGCGCCATCGCGCCCGGCGCGCCCGGTTTCTTGGTAATAACCTTCTATACTCTTAGGTAAATCTAAGTGGGCAACGAAGCGTACATCGGGTTTGTCTATGCCCATGCCAAAGGCGATGGTGGCTGTCATGACGATGCCATCTTCACGCAGAAAACGCGCTTGATTTCGATAGCGATCAGATTGCTCCATGCCAGCATGATAGGGCAGTGCAGTAATTCCATTTTCATTCAGGAATTCGGCTGTTTCCTCGACTTTTTTGCGAGACAGGCAGTACACAATGCCAGCATCGCCGCTGTGTTGTGCGTTGATGAAATCAAGTAATTGTTTGCGCCCATTCGCTTTTTCTACAATTTGATAGCGGATGTTAGGCCGGTCAAATGAAGATACAAACTGCATCGCATTTTCTAACTGCAGACGATGAATAATTTCATCGCGCGTTTGCTGATCTGCTGTCGCAGTTAAGGCTATCCTTGGTACATCGGGGAAGCGTTCGTGCAATATCGATAGCTTGATGTATTCGGGACGGAAATCATGTCCCCATTGCGATACGCAGTGAGCCTCGTCAATTGCAAACAGTGCCAGTGGCGTGACGCTTAACAATTCTAAACAACGTTGCGTCATTAGTCGTTCTGGCGCGATGTACACCATGTCGATTTCGCCTTCGCGCATCATGCGCTCTATACGCATGGCTTCTTCAAAACTCTGAGTCGAGTTGAGAAAGGCGGCACGTACGCCGACTTCGGCGAGCGCATCGACCTGATCTTGCATCAAAGCGATTAAGGGTGAAACCACGACACCCACGCCATGCCGTATCAACGCTGGAATTTGGTAACAAAGCGATTTACCACCGCCCGTTGGCATTAAGACTAAAGCATCGCCGCCGTTGACAACATGATCAACGATTTGCCCTTGTTGCGAGCGAAAAGCGGGGTAGCCAAAAACCGTCTGCAGTAGGTGCAGGGCCTGATCTTGTTCTGGCGTAGTAGCTTGCTGGATCACTATCTTGAACCTATTCTGCCCAATGAATTACGCCGGTGTAGGCAGTAATTAAGATCATGCAACCAAAGGCGATGCGATACCAGGCAAAGGCATTGAAATTATGCGTGCTTATATAGCGCAGCAACCAACGTACGCAAAAGAAGGCTGAGATAAATGCCGCAACCGTCCCTAGGCCAAACATGGGGATATCGGCACTGGAAAGCTCATTGCGTGCTTTGTACAAAGAATAGACTGTCGCGCCCAATAGAGTTGGAATCGCCAAGAAGAAAGAAAATTCAGTAGCCGCTTTACGTGACATGCCAAACCACATACCACCGATAATCGAAGCGCCAGAACGACTGGTGCCCGGGATCAAAGCAAACGCTTGTGCTAGACCAATTTTTAATGCGTCGCTGACACGCATATCGTCGACGGTTTCTATTCTTGGTGAGTGTTGAGCGCTATTCTGCTCGTGTCGGCGTTCTGTCCACAAGATGATGATGCCGCCTAAAATGAATGCGAGAGCGACTGGCTCTGGCTTAAATAGATAGGCTTTGATTTGTTTGCTAAATAAAAAGCCGAGAATGGCAGCAGGTAAGAAAGCGACAAACACATTGAGTGCAAAGCTTTGCGCTTTACGATCATGACCAAGACCTTTGACGACACTAATAATACGTTGACGATACTCCCAGCAGACCGCAAAGATTGCACCTGCCTGAATCACAATTTCAAAAACTTTTACTTTTTCACCAGTGAAGTTCAACAAGCTACCCGCTAGTATTAAATGTCCTGTGGAGGAAATAGGCAAAAATTCAGTGAGACCTTCGACGATCCCCATGATGATAATTTTGACTGCGAGTAGTAAGTCCATAACGCCCTGAATATTTGAAAATTGGAAAATCTCCGAAGGGACGAAGCTTATCATGGCAGGCGTAGCCACAACCTAAAATCATCCAGAAAATGCGTGATTGGTCGTACTTGCGGCGCTTAGATTGTTGAGGCCTTTTTGAAATTATCAGGCGCGGTAGATTGTTCCAATTCCTTTAGCCAGAGCAATGCATGAACGCGTGTATCTCCACACATTTCTTGAGATGCTTGCAATCCTGAGCAGCAGGCGGGGCGTTCTGGTTGGCCAAAAATGGCGCAGCGCAAGTCATCCATTAATTGAATGCAAGGAATTCCTGCAGGCTTGCCTTCAGGCATGCCTGGTATAGCGCTGGTGATGGATGGTTCAATGCAGCAAGCAGCACAATGTGGGCGACATTCTTTATTTTTCATCAGCGTATTGTAAACCCGCTAAGCTAGGTTCAGGTATGCAATGCTCAATTCCGATGTAAGCACCGCGATTAAGTCAACTTTAAAAAAATGAAACTAAATTCTTTATGATTGGCGTAAGGAACTGACTTTTCTGATGTGCTAGGCTAGACTTATCTTGACCAAATTGAGCATACCGCTTACATTACTGACTCTAGAGTAAGTTAATTTTATGGTGTTTTTTTGATATGATGTCTTGCCCTTTTAAGCCGCGCTGGGAGCGACGTAAAGATGCTCGTCCGCAGGAGCTGTTAAATGCGGCACTTGACCACTTTGTGGCGCGAGGATTTGCGGCTACCCGTTTAGATGATGTCGCCAAGTCGGCTGGTGTTTCGAAGGGTACTTTGTATCTGTATTTTTGCAGCAAAGAAGAATTATTTAAAGCGGTGGTGCGAGAGTCTATCGTACCGCTAATCGGTGAAGCTGAAGAGGTGATTGAACAGTTTACCGGCACAAGTGAGGACTTATTTCGTAATTTGATGCGAACCTGGTGGGATAACGTGGGTGCGTCAAAACTGTCAGGGCTTCCTAAGTTGATGATGGCTGAGGCCGGAAATTTCCCAGAACTCGCTCTGTTTTATCAAGAAGAAGTCGTGGATCGAGGTGAAAATTTGGTTGCTAATGTGTTGCGACGCGGTATTGCACGCGGCGAAGTACGTCAACTAGATTTGGAGATAGCGCCAAGGATGATCACTGCTCCGATGATTATGATGATGATGTGGAAGCATTCCAGTGGTGTTTGCAAAGTCGATGAAAGCAAACTACCTGCTTATCTGGAGTATTACATTGACATGGCCTTGCGCAGTATTTTGCTTGAAAAGCCCCTAGCTTGATCGATAAGTTTTGACGGATGAAATGTTTTGTCTCAGTTTTGAGTAGGTTTTTCTCAACTATTGTGTGCTTATAAGGAAATAACTGATTTAAGTACGCAGTTTTTAGCAAATATTGATGTAAAAGCTTCTTTTCATTGCGTGCTTTGATAAAATGCAGTTTCTTTTTTAGGGTTCACCTGAGTAATTTTCTTGTGGTAGTAAATATGCAAGGGAGTTGAAAAAACTTATTGTGGCCTTTGACAACTAATGCAAGTGAGTAAATTGACCATGAACATCGAACAAGCCCGTTTTAATATGATTGAGCAGCAAATCCGCCCGACCAATGTGAGTTCGCCAGCGGTGTTGGAATTGCTCAGTATTGTAAAACGTGAAGATTTCTTTCCTGATGCACAAAAAAGCTTGGCATTCTTTGATACAGGCTTGCCGCTGTTTCCTGGCTTCGTTTCGTTGACACCTAAGTTAGAAGCACGCATTGTTCAAGAAGTGGCAGCGAAAAAGACTGATTCCGTGTTGGTGATTGGTGCCGATTCAGGTTATTTGGCTGCCATGCTCGCTTATCAAGCACGTCATGTTACGGTAATGGAAGCTGTGTCTGAAATTCGCGAGCTGGCACAAAATAATATGACAAAAAATGGCGTTCGCAATGTCGATGTACAGTGGGGCGACGCAATGCAGGCAGATACTTTTGCCTCGTTTGATGTGATCGTCGTAACTGGGTCGCTAGAATCCGTACCGCAATCTTTGCAAGAGCAACTTAATGTCGCAGGACGTTTATTTGTCGTTGTTGGTAATGAACCAGTGATGACCGCGCAGTTAATCACACGCGAGTCGGATTTATTCTTTAACACGGCAAAGTTATTCGAAACGTCGATTCCGCGCCTGTCTCAGGTCGCGCCAGCATCGACATTTAGTTTGTAATTTCTTTGTATTAAATCTGTTGTTTCGGTAGAAAAAATACTTATGCAAAATATTACTGCACCCGAGTTAGCACAATGGTTAGCCGATTCCTCAAAAAAAGCGCCATTTTTACTTGATGTTCGGGAACCTTGGGAGTATGAAACTTGTCATATCCCGGAGTCGCAGCTCATACCTATGCATACAGTGCCTTTGAAGTTTGAGCAGTTAGATCGTGAAACCACGATTGTTTGTATTTGTCATCATGGTGGTCGCAGTATGCAAGTAGCACATTTCCTTGAGAGAAATGGCTTTGATCAAGTTGTTAATTTGACCGGTGGAGTACATGCGTGGGCATTGCAGGTTGATACCTCAATGGCTACATATTAGGGCAGTCTTTAGTGGTGCTACTGACGCCTGCATTTGATTTATTGACCTCATTTGTCGCTATCTGCGTGTAGGCAGATCATCAATTGAAGTGATACTAATTTTTTTTCGGAGCATTTTATGCGTAAATCTATTATCGCTAGTGTTATCGCGACCGCGTTTCTTTCCTTTAATGCCGGCGCCAGCGATTTGCTGCAAATCTATAAAGAAGCATTAGTGAATGATGCTCAGTTCAGCGCAGCTCGCGCTTCAAACGTGGCAGGACAAGAACGTTCAGTGCAAGGTCGTTCAGCCTTGTTGCCACGTGTTGGTTTAACCGGCGGCGTCAACAAGACCCGTTCAGAGTTCGATCCTGATGTTGGTACGACAGTGAAAAGCACGAGCAATGGTAATTCTATGACTTTGTCTTTGAGTCAGCCTTTATTCAATCTCGGCGCATGGGAAAACTATGAGCAGTCAAAACTGTCTGTAATCGCTAGTGACATCCAATTCGCGAGTGCCGGGCAGGATTTGATGCTGCGCGTTAGCCAGGCTTACTTTGATGTCTTGGCAGCAGAAAATACTTTAAAAACTTTGCAAGCGCAAAAGGTCGCGGTTGCCGAACAATTAGCTTCTGCAAAACGTAATTTTGAAGTCGGCACACAAACGATTACTGATACGCATGAAGCACAATCACAATACGATTTGATCACCGCACAAGAATTAGCGGGTCAAGGTGATCTGGATGTGAAACGTGCAGCGTTGCGCCAAATTATTGGTAAAGATGCAGGTGACCTGGCAAAATTAAAAGATGGCGTGCAATTGACTTCCCCAGTACCAGCTCAAATCAATGACTGGGTTAATAGCGCTGAGAAACAAAATTTCGCTGTCACTTCTTCCCAAGTCGGTCTAGAAGTCGCACAGCGTGAAATCAAAAAGAGCCGTTCAGGTCATTTGCCAACGATAGATTTATCTGCCAGCACAGGACGTAGTACTGCAAGCTTAGGTGGTGCGACATCATCCGGGATATCGAAACCAACCAGCATCGGCGTCTCGGTCAATATCCCTATTTTCGCTGGCTTTGGTACTGACAGTAAAGTGCGTGAATCCATTGCTTTAGAAGATAAAGCACGCAACGATTTGGAAACTGCACGCCGTAACGCGGCTCAGGCTGCACGTCAATCTTACATCGGCGTTGTTAGTGGTCTGGCGCAGATTAAAGCATTTGAAGCTGCGGAAATCTCTAGTCAATCTGCTTTAGATTCGACAAAACTTGGCTACCAAGTTGGTGTACGTATCAATATCGATGTTTTGAATGCACAGCAAAAACTGTCTAACACACGTCAAAGCTTAGCCAAAGCGCGCTATGACTCGATCATGAGTGGCTTGCGTTTGAAAGCAGCGGCAGGTTCTTTGAAAGAAGCTGATCTGGCAGAAGTGAATGCACTGTTGGCAAAATAAGCCTATTTTAAATGAGCTCAATAAAAAAACCCGCTTGATGCGGGTTTTTTTATTGTCTATCCACCTGCTTAACCGCAAGCCCCAACATACCCGCAAGATACACAGCGCGAACAGCCGTCGATTTTTTGCAAAGCATACGCACCGCAATCAGGGCATTTCTTTCCTGTCGCTGTGTAGGTCATAGGCGCTGATTCCGGGTCATAAGCCAAATCGTCCATGCCGTAGGCGAGCTGTTTGTTTTTGAATTTTTCTGCGAGAACGACGATTGGTACTTGATTACCACCTGCGTCTAAGAAACCACGCTTCATCAATATGCGCTGCAGAGAATAGCCAATTGCTGCCACTTCGGATTCGTGAAAGAGGGGCGCTTGTGAACCGTCGTCTTTGGTGATCATGCCGCAACGAACTGTGCCTTTGTCCCAAACCACTTCGCGCATGTCAGCAAGGGCTTTTGCGATAGAGCCGCCTGAGCGTGCTGCCATTGAAAGCAAACGCATACTGGCGGATATCCATTGCTGGCCATCGTTCTTTTGACCGGCTGGCATGAAGAACTCAAAGGGACGTTCTATGGTTGCTAACTCGCCGCCAACAATGCCTTGGATGTGAATGAAACTGACTGTCAGATAGACGGTTTTCTTGCCTTCATAGGTCATGTACTGAACTTTGGATGTCACCGACTCGAGATCGCCAAATGGGCGTCCATCAAATTGTTTGCGCAGCAAATCGTCATCTGGCACGGCTTTGACAGCGGGCGCTGCGGTTTCTGTGCTAACAGATAACACGCTACCTAGAATACTGTTGGGACGATAGGTAGCGAGGCCTTTTAGTCCTGCGCGCCATGCATCCATATATAAATTTTGGAAATCCGCATACGGATAATCTGCCGGTACGTTGACGGTCTTGGAAATAGCAGAATCGACATAGGGCTGTACCGCTTGCAGCATCAGCATATGGTCGTTCGCTGACATGTTTAAGGCCGTGACAAAAGCGGGCGGTAACTTACTATCGTCCGATACGTCATTACCCAAATGACGATACAAACGCCAGGCATGATCTGCAACTTCATAAATTTTACTATCACCCACCGCCATGCGTTTTTTGCGGTTGTAAACCCAGGAAAAAGCGGGCTCGATGCCATTCGAGGCATTGTCGGCAAAGGCTAAAGTAATCGTGCCAGTCGGGGCAATCGAGAGTAAGTGCGAGTTACGCAAACCGTGCTGAGCGATTTGTTGACGCAAATTGTCCGGCAGACGTTTTGCAAACGCGCCTTGCAAATATTGTTCATTATCGAATAGTGGAAATGCGCCTTTTTCTTTTGCGAGTTCGACTGAAGTTTGATACGACGTATCACGCATCGCTTCGGCGACCTGGGTTGCAAATGCGCGTCCCTCAGCCGAATCGTAACGTAAGCCCAGCATGACCATTACGCTGCCTAAACCCAAAAAGCCTAGGCCGACCCGACGTTTTGACATGGCTTCATCATGCTGCTGTTGCAAGGGCCATGCTGTGGCATCGAGCACATTGTCCAGCATTCGGGTCGCGACGCTAACAACTGCTTGAAATGCGTCGAAGTCGAAACTGGCTTGTTCAGTAAATGCAGACTTAGCGAAGCGCGTTAAATTGATGGAACCGAGACAGCAACAACCGTAATCGGGCAATGGTTGTTCACCACAAGGATTCGTTGCTTCGATCGTTTCGCAATAATGCAAATTGTTTTCTGCATTGATACGAGATAAAAACAAAATGCCAGGCTCAGCGTGGTCGTACGTGGATTTCATGACTTCATCCCACAGATCGCGCGCTTTCACAGTCTGGTATACCCATAGCCCTTGCTCATTTTGATAAGCGCCGTTTTGCTTTTTGTCGTCACTTGGCTCGGCTTTATGACTTAGTAGAAAATCGCCATCACTGGCAACTGCGTTCATAAACGCATCAGTCACACCGATTGAAATATTAAAATTGGTGAGGCCACCTTGGTCTTTGGCATGAATGAATTCCAAAATATCAGGGTGATCGCAGCGCAACACGCCCATTTGTGCACCACGTCTAGCGCCAGCCGACTCAACAGTCGAGCATGAGGCATTGAATACTTGCATAAACGAGACGGGACCAGAAGCGCGTGATCGCGTGCCTCTGACCAAAGCATCTTTGGGACGTATCGTGGAAAAATCGTAACCGACACCGCCGCCGCGACGCATAGTTTCTGCTGCATCAGACAGGGCGGTGTAGATACCCGGTTTACCATCGGTGGTGCTGGAGACTGAGTCGCCGACGGGTTGTACAAAACAGTTGATCAAGGTGGCGTGTAAATCCATACCAGCGGCGGAGTTAATCCTCCCTGCCGGCACGAAGCCATTTTTTTGCGCCCACAAGAATTTTTCTTCATAGTAGGCTTGGAAGTCTGGTGCTTCTACACTGGATAAGGCTTCAGCGACACGCGCTTGCACGTCTTGGATGGTCGTTTCTTCGCCTTTGGCGTATTTTTCTAGAAGAACATCGAGGGAAATTTCTTGTGGTGACATATCAGTCAATCCTAGGATTTTGTCGTTAGCGTTCATGCTTGTATTTTCGTGGGGAGGTCAGAGGGTGATGCTTTGCAGCAGAAATTAACACCCCATTATAGACCTCTACACAGCTTTTTCCTTGACTCCTCTCAATTAGAAATTTGTACCTCTTAGGTAACTTTTCCTACTTGGACTTATTCTTTTGCGTACTTAAGTCGAGGATAGGGTGTGGATTGCCAGTATTTTTTAAGAAACGACAAAAAATGGCAGAAATCTTGATCTAAGTTAAACCCGGATTTTCCATTAGGCGCACCTTCAATGTTATTTGTACGATGAAGGTGCATTTTTGGCTTTTTTGCGGTTCTCCGTGGTTTTTAGTTGTCCTTAGATCGCGATTGACGCCTCATTCCCAACAAAACTGCCTCAAAAAGTGCATCGGTCAGCATCGCAAATCCCCGTGGAAAATCTGGATTAAAGAATTCGACCCGAGCGACCCGATCAGCAAGCCGACTTTGATTTACATAAGAATGATTCTCGTTTATAGTTTTGTCTTGAAACAAGTTTTCTAATTGACCGCGACCCAGACTAGCACTATGAACTCCATAAATATCGATATGGCAACTCCTGCGGAATTCACCAAACATGCACCGGCAACGCCGCTGCAATCGCCATCGTTGAGGTTTTCGTCTGACATGAAAAAGTTAGCGGATATTGCGATTGGTGAAAAATGCGTGGTGCGTCAATTGGTCGCGCCGTCTGGAATGCCAGAATGGCTGACGCAATTGGAAGACATAGGCTTTATTGCAGGGGAGCCAGTCACCCTGATGGCGCGAGGTGCGTTCGGTGGTGATCCTTTGGTGGTTCGGATTGGTCTTTCTACTTTTGCTTTACGTAAAGCTGAAGCGGCTTGCGTGTTGGTTGATGTTATGGTGGACGCTTCGATTGATAAGGTTGCTGCATGAAACAAGTGAAGTCTGCGGTCGTACATTTCCATGCTAGTGGTCCCTTAGTTGCCTTGGTTGGCAATCCAAATTGCGGTAAAACTGCCTTATTCAATTTACTTACCGATAGCAAACAAAAAGTTGCCAATTACGCTGGGGTGACCGTAGAGCGCAAAGAAGGGCGCTTTCATACTGCCGCGGGCAAAACTTTGCGCGTTCTGGATCTGCCTGGTACTTATAGTTTACATCCTCGTTCCCCGGATGAACGCGTTACGCACGATGTCTTATACGGGAATGCCGTTGGCGAAAAGCGTCCCGACTACGTAGTGTGCGTGGTGGATGCAACCAATTTGCGGCGCGGTTTGCGCTTGGTCATTGCTGTGCAGCGCCTTGGTATTCCGTGCATGGTTGCACTAAATATGACGGACATGGCGGAGCAGCGCGGTTTGCATATTGATGAACAGGCTTTGGCGCGCGAGTTGGGTATTCCTGTCGTACGCACAGTAGGCATCAAACAAGGTGGCGATACTGCCTTGAAAGCCATGTTGGATGATATTCAAACATTAAATCAAACACCCGATAGTCATGCGCAGCTCGATGAGAGCGATCCAGCGATTCAATCGCACACCGATCTCGATCATGAGCGGGTTCGTCAGATTTTGGCGAAACTGGGTTTGGATGAAATAGTCCCTCATAACGCCAGCGATAAGATTGATCGTGTCGTGCTGCATCCTGTGTTGGGGCCGATATTATTGGCAGTCATCTTATTTTTGGTATTCCAAGCCGTATTCGCTTGGGCAACCGTGCCGATGGATTTGATCAAAGAGGGCACTGAATGGCTCGGCGCTAGTGTTTCTACTTTACTGCCTGAAGGCTGGGTGCAAAGTTTGATCGTCAACGGCATCATTGCGGGTGCTGGTGGTGTGATCGTATTCTTGCCACAAATTTTGATTTTGTTCTTCTTCATCTTGGTATTAGAAGAGTCGGGCTACTTGCCACGAGCCGCCTTCTTGCTGGATCGTCTGATGGGTGGCGTTGGTTTGTCGGGACGTTCTTTCATTCCATTGCTATCCAGCTTTGCTTGTGCGATTCCAGGCATTATGGCCGCACGTACCATCGCTAATCCGCGTGATCGCATGGTGACGATCATGATTGCGCCTTTGATGACCTGTTCAGCGCGCTTACCTGTGTACGCTCTATTGATCGGTGCCTTCATTCCGCAGCGCGATGTTTGGGGTTTTTTTGAACTACAAGGATTAGTTTTGTTCGCTTTATATGGCGCGGGCATTATCGGTGCATTGGCAGTCGCCTGGGTTTTGAAACGCTTTACGGCACAGAGTCAGATACGAACTCTGATGATGGAATTGCCGAGCTATCACTTACCAACGATTCGCAATGTTTTGATCGGCTTGAAACAGCGCGTGGTGATTTTTATGAGTCGAGTTGGTGGCATCATTTTGGTATTGACGATCGCCTTATGGTTTCTCGCCAGCTACCCTGGCGCGCCTGCTGGCGCAACGGGAATGCCGATTGAATATAGCTTTGCTGGTTATATCGGGAAAGCGCTGGCAGTCGTGTTTGAGCCCATTGGTTTTAACTGGCAAATTAGTATCGCTTTGGTGCCAGGGATGGCGGCACGCGAAGTGGCAGTTAGCTCCTTAGGGACTGTGTATGCTTTGGCTGCAGCTGGCAGTGACACGGCAGAAGCACTTGCACCTTTGATCGCACAACAATGGAGTATTGCAACAGCTTTGTCACTATTGGCGTGGTATGTCTTTGCGCCGCAATGTTTATCGACCCTGGCAACCGTCAAGCGCGAAACAGGTGGTTGGAAAATGCCGATGATCATGATGAGTTATTTATTCGCACTCGCTTATCTCGCCTCATTTATTACCTACCGAATTGCGCTCGCTTGTGGTTTGGGCTAACTCAAATAAGCGCGCGATAAATCTAAACCAGCTGGGCTAGGTTTTCTAGAAAAATAAAAAAAGCCATCCTGATCTGACCCCAAAAAGTTGGACAGTTTGTTAGTTAGGCATGTAAGGGCTGATTTCTGTATTGCACAGGACTCAGCCCTTTTAGTTTAAGTTTGATTCTGTCGTGATTATAGTAGCGAATGTATTCT
>CAUPNA010000029.1:0-31396 GCA_963512475.1 uncultured Undibacterium sp. | reverse complement strand
TCGCGGCAATGCGCAAGGCGTCAGCGCGAGTAAAGCCTGCATCAATCACCATCGCGTCCTTCTCGCCGTAGATGAGCGTGGAATTGACATTGAAACTGCCACTCCCAGCGTTGTAGATCTTGACCGTCAGTGGGGCCGGTTGTGCTGCTTGGGCAGTGCTGGAGGTGATGGCAGATGTGATGACAAGTGTGGCTGCGATCGTGCTGTTGATTGTTTTGGTAATGGCGTTAGTGCGAATCATGGTGAGCTCCTTTGGTCTGATAAAAAGTACGCATCATTGCGTTGGATTGAACTATAGTTGCTAATATTGCGCAGATAAATGGCATAAAATGCGCATAACTATTTCTTAAATCGATCAAATTATTAATTGGGCAAATAATGGATAGATTAACTGCCATGCAAGTATTTGTTGAAGTTGCCACCAGTGGCAGCTTTAGTGCGACGGCCGATAAGCTAGAGATGTCGCGCGCGATGGTGACGAGATATGTTGGCGAGATGGAGCGTTGGTTGGCGGCGCGGCTACTGCAACGTACTACGCGCAGTGTGACGCTGACTGATGCGGGTGAAAATTGCTTGCGTCGTTGTCAGCAAATGTTAGCGCTGATGGAAAATGTGGAAGAGGAAACCAGTGATCATGAAGGCGGATTGCGCGGACAACTTCGACTCACTTGCAGCGTGTCGCTTTGTTACGCACAATTGGCAGCCGCAATTGTGAATTTTTTGCGCATGCATCCGCAACTTAAAATTGATTTGAACGCGAGTGAAGGCGCCTTAAATCTGGTCGAAGCCCGGATCGATCTGGCGATACGAATTAGCGCAGCACCCGATCCCACCTTAATCGGCCGTATTCTGGCGCCGTGTAGTTCGGTCTTAGTCGCGTCTCCTGCCTATCTGGCGATGCACGGCATTCCACAAGTACCTAGTGATCTACCAGAGCACCGATGCGTTAGCTATGCGAATTTTGGTAAGAGTATTTGGAAGCTGACTCGCGGTGAGGAGATCGCACATGTCAGTGTGGGCAGCTACTTCAGTGCGAATGAGGCAACTGCCTTATTACAGGCCTGTTTGGCGGGCGGCGGTATCGCTTTACAGCCGACTTACTTAGCCAACCCGTATTTGCTCGATGGTCGTTTGCAACAAATTTTGCCCGAATGGTGTTTGCCGGAAATGTCGATTTACGCGTTATATCCATCGCGCAAACATTTATCGCCAGCGGTAAGAGCCTTGCTTGATTTTTTGGTGGAATGGTTTGCTGTCGTGCCTTGGCAAGAGACAGCAGCAGAAAACTAGAAAAAAACAATCCTCAAGCCCTAAAACACCAATGCCAAGGCTCATATTGAAATCCAAAAGCATTGTCACGTGGATAGGACATGGAGAAACCAAATTGTCCTGCGTGTTCCTTCAACCAATGAAAGGCCGGCGTCAGTTCAAAGCGAATTTCTAAATGTGGGTCGTCAATCGAGGCAATATCAATGGCGCGTCCTGTGTGGTGCTCGCTGTAGCCAGGTGGTGCGCAGACTTCGAGTATCGCGTTGACCTCACAACCCTCAGCGAGCTTGTCACGAATAATGTTTGCCTGTCTTTCGACACTGCGAAAGGCAGAAATCATCACTAGGTCTATGCCGTCTTTCGATGCTTGGCGCTTCATGGCATGCCAGGCTTGGGCGGTCGCTGGTGTCAACAAAAACGTTCGACCATCTTGCTGCGTTTCTGCCTCGATCAAGTCGCTCTCCTCGGCATGCAGCGGTAAGCCGCGCCGCTGTATGAGTTCCTCAGCTATTCCCAGTTCTTCTAAAATTGTCACGCTCATATTGTCACACTCATGGAATTTTTTTCTTGCTTGTGTTGACTTCTAATAAGGCCGCAGATTCTGCATCTGGTAGTCCGTCGAAAGTGTGCTGTCGATAGCGGCATTGAAAAGCGATCAAGACGTTTTTGGTCTCTTTATCCCAAATGCCAGTTTTGGGTGTTGCATAGCCAATCTCAGCTAGTTTTGTTTGAAACCAAACAGCGTCGGGCAAGGCTTGTTGAAAGATCAGTAATTGAGCTGCTACCGCGTCCGCGTTTGGCCAATCGATCAAACCCGCGTCTGCAAGTTGTTTCCAAGGGAAGAGCGGTCCCGGATCTGGCTTGCGTTGGGGCGCTATTTCGCCATGGCCCAAGATGTTTTCTGGTTTGATGCCATGCCGCGCCACGATGTCCTTGATGAGGGTAATCACAGTATCAATTTGTTGTTGCGGAAAGGCTTGGTATTGCCGCCCTGTCGGAGTCTCTACATAGCCTAAATTAACGATCTCTATGCCTATCGAACTGGCATTGAGTGGGGCATGTGTCTTCCAACTACTGACGCCAGCGTGCATCGCCATGCGCGATTCATCGACTAATCGGTAGACCGTGTTGGGTTGGTCGTCGCCAACCAAATAGTGACTGCTGACAGCTTGTTCTGTCAGTACGTGCAAGGAGCGTGCTTGATCTAAAGCGGTGTAATGCAGTATCAAAAATCGGGCGCGACTCGCTTGGCTTTTGGCCGTGATTGAGGTGTTGAGCTGATCCATCGTAAAAGGTCGCGTTGTTGAACACGCGCTGAGTAGACCTAAGCTGAGGAATAAGACTAGTAGAGATTTCATGTCGATGGTCGATTCTATGCGTATTTATGTGCGATTGATTTGCTCGGTGCGAACAGTGATTGGTTCATGGCGTGGCGGGATTCTTGTGGCTGCAATATGTGAGGCTGCGATGCGTGAGGCTGCGATGCGCGCCGCACTGTGATGACCGAGATTTTGGCATAGTCGGAGGTCGTTGGTATCATGCAGATGCTTTTTCATGGTGTCGGCAATAATCGGATGTAGTTCCTGTACGCGTCCAGACAAGGCGATGGGCTTTTGGCCAAACCGGTGACACAAGGCGCGCGCCAAACGCGCCAACTCGATACCCGCATTTTCTAAAATGGTGTAAGCAGTTCTATCCATGTCGGCGGTGGTGCCAAGTGCTAAGGCCAACTTGCCCACTTCGCCGCGCGATCGTTGATAAATAAACTCCCGCGTATGCTTCCACTCCTCTCCACCAATCAGAGCAAACATTGCGGTCGCCATGGGGGAAGAGCGCCATGCGCCAGGGTGAAAATCCTCTTCTCGCCAAATGCGCTTGAGTGCTTCGCGGGCGATCCAATACCCGCTGCCAGCATCGTCCAGCACATAGCCATGACCACCTGCACGATGAAAATTGCCTGCCTGATCAATGTAGGCTGCGATTGATCCCGTCCCAGCATAAACAAGGTAACCTTCGCCGGGTTGAAACGTATCAAGATAAGCAATTTCAATATCATTGCTGATATGGATAGCGCTCTCAGGGAGTGTAAAGAGGGAACCCAACATTCGTTTTACCGCCGTCGCATCACCACTATAACCAGTCAGTCCTGCTTGTAGGGAAAGAATCTCGTGGCGCTGATCTGTTGCTCGCGATAGTTGTTGGGCAATTGAAGAAAACAAAGCTTGTAGTGCCACTTGCCCAGCCAGATTCCCTAGTTGTAAAGCGGTCGCACCATCGACTGCACCTTCTGACAAGATAGTGCCAGCTTGATCCGCTAATGCCCAACGGGTTTGCGTGCCGCCCATATCTATCCCTAAACCAGTCGCGCTGATCGCTTGTGGGCGATGCTGACTTGGCATGGTGCTTGTGGTCGATTCCATAAATACGATAGCTTCCTAGAAAACAATGTCGATGCAGATGTTGCGTACTTAGTTTTTGATATTTAGAGACGAGTTACATACAAAATTTCAGCCAATTTTATCAACAATTAATTTGGCAATTGCAACATCTTCAAGGCCAATACCGACCGATTTGTAAATCACAATATCATGGTCATTGCGAACCTGATTGACTGCTAACACTTGGCCTAGTTCCTCGACTTTACCGTCTTCGATAATGCCGGCGGCGGCTCGCACAAACTCGCCCGCTTCCGCCTTTGCTGCAGGTATCCACTCCACCACAATGCGCGCGGCACGAGATAATAGAGTATCGTCGATTTCCCTAGCGATGGGCTTACTTGAACCGACCGCTGCTATAAAACAGCCTGCTTTGACTAGGTTTCCATCGAACAGGCTCTCATTAGATCGGGTGCAAGTAACAATGGCGTCAGCAGTCGACGCTGCGGTCACGGCATCGACCACCACAGTCGGTATTTTGTACTTGGCGGTGATGTCGATTGCGAATTGCTGGGCGTTGCTGCGCGCACAAACCAAAACTTGGGTGAACGGATGTACCAATAGCAGGGCCTCGATATGGGCTTGTGCTTGTACACCGCTACCAAAAACTGCCAGAACGCGGGCATCTTTCCTTACCAATTTTTCGGTTGCCAGCGCGGTGGCGGCGGCTGTGCGTAATCTGGTGAGTTGATTCGCTTGCATGCTTGCTAATAAAGCGCCTGTTGTTGCTGAAAATAAGACGATCACAAAATTGAATTGGCCGTTGACGGTCGAGTACACCTTGGTGCCGACCACATCTGCCCCGGGCAAGGCGGCGCCCATTGCACTGATGGTGCTTGCGCGGCCTTCAAATTCTGCGGTGGCGCGGCCTCTCGCCAAGACGGCGCCAGCGCCATTGCCAAATTGTATGAAAGCCCCTCGAAGCGCTTCAATTGCCTCGCGCATAGTCAAGATTTCAGCGACCTGTTGGTCGGTAATCATTCTCATAATGAAGTATCCAAAACGAACAAAAGAAATTTACGGATTAAATTAACGATTATTTTGCATCTATGGAAATGAGTAAAAAAACTTGCAAAGTTAGAAGCAAACCTCAGGTGAGATGCGCTTAGTCTAAGAGCGAAGAGCGTTGCGTAACAATGAAAAGAAACGCTAGTGCCATAACCTTAATGCATGGATAGCTGCGGAAAAGTGACTCGCAGAGCCTGCTTTTTTCTGGGAAAATGCGTCCAGCATATCAACAATATCTACAAGTGGTTTAGGTGCTAGCATCAGCAAGACACTAAGCGCGATGCGAACAGTGCTTGTGAGAGTAGCGCGCCTAATTTCAGAGAGAGCTTTATGACATCGACACAAACAGAGCCAGGCGGCGAGCAACGTTCATCCTTGCATTTTCAAAGTCATAATTTCACTTCACCTCAACCTGGGGTGCGGATGTTGATTACCGGCGCAGTTCATGGTAACGAAATTTGTGGCACCGAAGCGATACGGCGTGTGATGGCGCAACTTCAATCTGGGGAAATTTTACTCCAGCGTGGCAGCGTGACCTTTGTGCCAGTGGCCAATCCGCTTGCCTATCAGCGCCAGCAACGTGAGGGCGATCGAAACTTAAATCGGCGCTTACGTCCAACGTCGACGCCACAAGAATTTGAAGATCATGTCGCCAATTGGCTATGCCCTTTAATGCGGCAACATGAAGTACTGCTGGATTTGCATTCGTTTCGCGGCGAAGGGCAGGCTTTTGTCATGGTCGGTCCTGAAAATAATCAAGGTGAAATCGAAGCCTTTTCTTTCTCCGCGCAAGAAGAAAAATTAGCGCAAGCTTTGGGTGTACAGCGCTTTGTCGATGGTTGGTTGACGACGTATGCGAAAGGGGTCGCGCGGCGGCGTGATCAGATCGCCGTTAATCATGGCGAACCGAGTTGCGCTATCGATGCCGCATTTGGTATGGGGACCACTGAGTATATGCGCAGCGTTGGCGGCTATGCACTCACTTTAGAATGTGGCCAACATCAAGACCCAAAGTCTAAGGAGCTTGCTTATCAGGCGATCATCAATGCGATGACTTGCTTGCAATTGATCGCGGCACCTGTGAGCGAATTGCCGATGAGTCAGACACGTGGCGATATGGAGACTTTACGAATCTATGAAGTCGTCGATAAGCAACATGACGATGACCGCTTTGTCCGTGCTTGGGCGAGTTTTGATACGCTCAAAGAAGGTGAGGTGATAGGTGTGCGTCACGATGGGACTGAAGTACGAGCTGAGATGGATGCCCGAATTATTTTCCCCGATGCCAATGCTAAAAAAAATGATGAATGGTTTTATCTGGCGAAATCCAGTCAGCGCTTGCAGAAAGCGTAGTTGGTAGCTAGTGCCATATAGTGCCATAGCCATACCTTGATGTTATGGCGACCCTGATTATTTTCATTTGTCGGGCACACCCATCGCCTTTATTCTATTTCTGAAGAGCCCTATTGGCTCAAGCAACCCGACGCCACCTTTGAGGAAAACCTAGATGTTGTGTGAAGACATAAAAGATCACGCTGAATTTAAACGCCTTGATGATATCGCAGGCATTGTCATCGATTTGCGCTACGTAGGAGATAATAATTTTGTTGGACGCGATCTTTATGGCAGTCTAGATTGTCGTTGGCTGCATCGGGAAGCGGCACAAGGACTGGTCGATGCGGTGGCGATCTTGCGCGCCAAACAACCGACTTATCGATTGGTAGTACTGGATGCTTTGCGTCCGCATCGGGTTCAAGAAATGTTATGGAAGCATTTAGAGGGAACCACGTTGCGCTCTTATGTCGCCGATCCTGCACGTGGTTCGATACACTCTTTTGGTATGGCCTTGGACGTTACGATACTCGATGAACATGGGCAAGAGCTCGATATGGGAACCGCGTTTGATGCACTGGTAGAAAAATCCCACCCCAAACAGGAGCCAGAATTTTTAGCCGATGGCACGCTCACGCCTAGTCAGTTCGCGCACCGTCAGCTATTGCGCGAGGCCATGTTTGGTGCTGGGTTTCGGGGGATCAATAGTGAGTGGTGGCATTTTAATTTTGGTGATCCTGATGTGGTGCGGCAAACTTACTTAAGAATCGATTAATCGTATGTCTACCCTGCTCATCCTGAACGATATCACCAGGAAACGCGCAGCCATGCTGCTGTTTTCTTTCTTTGCCCTGACTTGCCACGAGCTGACACAAGCGATGTCGCCGCCACAACGGAGTACGCCCATGATGCAAAACACCGATCAAGTTCTACAACAAACCGTGAATCACCCAACACAAGCTTTGGCCAGCCTTTCCGTGATCTCCATTAAGCACGGCAAGGTGGTGTACGAAAAACAATTTGGTCGTCGTTATATTCATCCTGAGGATACTGCGCAAGACCTGTTGGCTAATGATCAAACTTTGTACCGCATGGCCTCCGTGTCAAAAATGGTAGCAGCCGTAGGGGCGATGATTTTGGTTGAACAAGGTAAGCTCGATCTGGATGCGGACATTAGTCGTTATCTCGGTTTTCAGGTCCGTAATCCTCATTTTCCTACTGCACCGATTACTACCCGTATGTTGTTGAGCCATACCTCGTCCTTGCGCGATGATGCTGGTTACAATTTTCCGATCAACGTTAGTTGGCAAAGTTTTTTGGAACCGGGTGCTGCGAATTACGGTGACGGGTCGCAATGGGATAAAGCCAGTCAGGAATCGTCTCACGCTCCCGGACATTTTTTTCGCTACGTTAATTTGAATTGGGGCATCCTCGGTTCGGTAATGGAAGTCGCGAGTGGTCAACGTTTTGACCATTTCATGCGCGATCAATTGTTGCGCCCGCTGGGAATGGCCGGTGGCTACAATCCCGAGGAATTGCGTGTGGGCGAACTCGCTAATGTCGCCGTCCTTTATCGCAAGAAAAAAGAACATGACACTGTGTGGAATCCAAAAGGGCCGTGGATCGTTCAAACTGATGATTATCGCGGCAAAGCACCTCCCAAGCGAGCAGGGATAGACAGCTATGTGTTAGGCGCAAATGCGAGCCTTTTTAGTCCGCAAGGTGGACTTCGCACCAGTGTGCGCGGCCTTGCGCGTTTGATGCAAATGTTGATGAATCAAGGTGAGCTCGATGGTGTACGTATCTTGCAGCCAGCCAGCGTTGCACAACTACTGCAAGAGCAATGGCGCTACGATGCGGTACGCAAAAACGGCGATAATGATCGCGGCTTGTTCTTATCTTGGAGTTTGGGCTTTCAACATTTTATTGACGTTAGCGCGCCACATTATGGTGATCGCTTAGTTAAGCAGACGCCGTCGTTGACTGGTTTTGGACATTTGGGTGAAGCCTATGGTTTGAATTCCGGCTTTATGTTTGACCCAGTCACGCGGAATGGAATGATCTTTGCGCTGGGCGGCTTGTCGGCCGATTCTGAAGCCTTGTTTGGTGAGTATTCTAGTCTGAGCCCATGGGAAGAACGTATTCTCAGCGCCTTGTACGCTGAGATTATCAAAGACTGAATGACTAGGGCTTAGCAGCGTTGCCAGTGCTGGTAGCGCCGTTGGTTTTGGCGATGCAGTCGGCGGCAACTTCTCGGAGATTTTGCACAAAGGCCAATGCCGAGCGCGACAGAGGAATTGACTTCATCGTCAATAAATACAAATCGACCGGCACCACCGGAACAAGAGGACGACATTGCACCCGTTGATAATCTGCGGTGGCAGCGGTGAAGGGGTCGATCACAGCTGCCCCTGCACCATGCTCGACCATCGTGCGCGCCAATAAATAGGTTTGCACTACGGTATGGGTATTAAATTGCAAGCCCTGTTCAGAACAAGCGTCCATGACTCGACCTGCCAAGTGATCATCCAAATCAAGCGCGATTAAATCTTTTGGCAGTTCTTTAATAGGGAGCGGCGTGTTATCAAAAGTCGCCGCCCAGGTTCCTTTTGGCGCAATCGCCGTCATTTGGCCTTGTGTCAGAGAGTCTGCCGCAATACTAGGATGGTTCGGATCGTATAAGGAAATCGCAAAATCCACGTCGCCGAGCAACAAAGCACTGACGATTTCACTCGTGTGTTGCGAGGCTAAAGAACAATGCACTTTGGGGAATTTGCTACGCCATGCGGATAAGGCGGCTGGAATGATCGTCATCGATAAGGTGGGTGTCGATGCCAATCTGACGGCTTCGTCGGGATTGTTTTTTAGATTCGATGCCAAACGGCGGACCGCTTGTAAATCGCGGTTCAGTTTATCTACCTCGACAAATAACTTGCGTGCTTCCGGGGTCGGATGCAATTTGCCTTTGATGCGTTCAAATAATTTCAAACCAAGTCGCAACTCGCAGTGCTGTAAGACTTTGGTCGCTGCCGGTTGAGAAATACTCAAAATCTGTGCAGCACCACTGATTGTACCTGCTTGCATGATGGCGTGAAACACTTCGATATGACGTAAACGCATAGTGAATAAGGAGGAGAATAGTGCAGTGAAAAAGGAAAAACTATTTTACCGTATGGAAATTGATTGTCACTCTTTCTGTTGTATTGCACGGCGCACGTCGTCGTCATTCGCCAATAATCGCTCCCGCGCTGCAAGCACACTGGACTTATTTAGAATCGCCACGATGGCGGTTTTGACATGGTGCTGACATTGCGACAAGGTGTCTTTTGCCATTGCTTCATCGCAGCCAGTGGCAAACATGGTTAAGTTGATCGTGCGTCTCACGAGCTTGGCATTAGTGGGTTTGACATCCACCATCAAGTTGCCATACACCTTATGTAACTGCACCATCAAGGCGCTAGAAAAACTATTTAAGGTGATTTTTTGCGCAGTGCCCGCTTTAAGCCGCGTGCTACCAGAAATAATCTCGTTTCCCGTTTCTAATGTGATACCGATATCAGCCTCTAGCGTCACCGGAGCAGCGGCGTTATTGGCGATACCTATCGTCAGCGCACCAGCTTCTCGCCCAGCCTGCAGAGCACCTAATACATACGGCGTAGCACCGGAGGCGGCCAGCAGGATGATCACATCATGGGTTTGAATATTGAGCGCGCGTAAATCGGCCGCGCCTTGTTGCGCATCATCCTCCGCGCCTTCGACGGCGGTAAACATGGCCGTATGACCGCCTGCTAGTAGACCAATCGCCCGTTCATTCGGCCATGAAAAAGTGGGTGTGAGTTCCACTCCGTCAAGTACGCCCAAGCGACCAGAGGTGCCAGCACCTACATAGATTAAACGACCACCATCACGAATGCGTGGCAAGGCTTGGCTGACGGCGCGCGCGATTTGTGGTGAGGCCAAACGCACCGCACGTACCGCATCAAATTGATCGTCGATTAGCGCATCGATTAGCTGCTCGGTTGGATACAAATCAAGCTCGCGGTGTTGCGTACTTGGGATTTCGGTCTGCAGTTTCAAAGGGAATCTCCTGTGTAAAACGTGCTCACTTATTTATTCACTTAGGTATTCACTTGTGTATTCACTTGTGTATTCACTAAGGTGCTCATGCACTCACCACACCTTATCGCTCGTAGACTTGAATAACAAATGAATGCTTGTGCTCACACTATAACTTTTGGGTATGGATGTGCGATCTTTGATATCGTCTAAGGATGGCATGCGGCGCAGTCAATCGGCAGATTTTCGTCTATGATGCTTGTGTCACCTATAGAGCGCTGCTATTTTTTTTCTTCGATTGCCCGCTTCAATTTCTTTTCATTCTCATCGATGAACTTATTGCCCTCTCAACAATTCAATGGCAAGCAGACATTCGTCTGGGTTATTGAGTGCCTTTCGTTCAAAGATAGGATTGATCAACTAAGCACCATGCCGCCTACAGCGCGTCGATTTTTATGTCGCAAGGTTTTGGTGACGTGCGCAGTCCTGTTTTGTCTAATAGGTAGCATTGATTCATCATTCGCAATCCAGCGTGAGGTACGTGGAACGTGGTTGACGACCACTGCCAATACGGCAATTTCGAACCCTGAAAACACTGAACAAAGTATGCGCCGAATCAAAGAGATTGGGCTAAACACAGTTTATGTAGAAAGCTGGAAGAACGGCTATACGCAATTTCCTTCTCAAGTGTTAAAGCGCACTTTAGGCGTTACTCAACGTCCGCCATTGCTTTTGCAAGATCCTGGCGATGCACCGCAAAGTGTAAGCAGGGCAAGTCGTGATCTACTCCAAGAGACATTGATAGCCGCGCATCGCCATGGACTAATCTATGTCGCTTGGTTTGAATATGGTTTTATGGCGGCGCATAAGTCCACCATGAATCATCTCCGGATGCAAAAGCCAGCGTGGTTGAGTCGTGATCGCGAAGGTAATGAGGTCGCTAGTAACGGTTTTGTTTGGCTAAATCCTTTACATCCAGAAGCGCAACAGTTCTTGCTCGATCTCGTACTCGAAGCGATTGATGCCTATGATCTTGATGGTATTCAACTGGATGACCGTATTGTCTGGCCCGATATTCGCATGGGCTACGATGCTTACACGCTTGCGCTGTATGCGAAAGAGCATGCTGGGCGCTCGCCACCAGACAATTATCTCGATCCCAAATGGATGCAGTGGCGAGCGGATAAAGTGACACAATTTGCTCAGCGCTTTGTGCAAGAAGTGCGCGCCAGAAAGCCGGGGCTGATTATTTCCCTTAGTCCCGCTGTGTATCCCTGGTCATGGGAGCATCATCTCTTGGCTTGGCCGCAGTGGAGTGCATGGTCAACTTCGACGCTAAAAACTACAGCCGATTGGGATGAATTCATTCCACAAGCGTATCGTTTTAGTTATCCTGATTTTGCAAAAACATGGCAGCAACAAATAGACGCGATGCGAATTTATGGCGATAGTCAAGCAGCGAAACTCGTTGCTGGAATTCGTATCGTCGGGGATGGCAGAGACTCAAGCTGGGAGCAGTTACGACAATCGATAGAATTGACTCGAACAAATAAAAATGCGGGACATGTGTTGTGGTACAGCCGTGGCGTACTCGATCTCTATCCAGAACAATTGCGCGCGTTTTATCGCGACAGCGATGCAGCGATTTCACCACATTTTCCGGCTGGATGGCGACAGTTATCGATTCCACTAGTTAAGCAAGGCGCAACAGAAAATTCAGCGAAAATTGAGCACTGGCAGTCGCCCAAATTGGAAGTCGGGCGTTATCAAGTGATAGTTCGTGACCAGCACAGTTGGCGCTACCTCGATCAAGTCGTGACGATTTCAACTGCTAACACGGGCGTGGTCGATGTGTTAGTTCCTACTGGATTTTCACTTGTCGAGTTAATCGTGGACAGACGTCAGGAAATGCAACAATTGCAGCGTTAAGTCGATCCTAGTAAACGGCCAGGATTATTTGCTCGCACTCTTACTCAATCAGCGTCTCAAGTACCCACAATATGACAAGCCACCAAGCGTCCTTCGACTTGGCGCAAGGCGGGTGCTTCGGTGTGGCAGCGGCTTTGGGCAAATGGGCAGCGAGGTGAAAACGCGCATCCGGCTGGTGGGTGTAGAGGGCTAGGCAGCTCACCGGTGATGCGTATGCGTTCTTTGCGGTCTTGTGCTCGTATTGCTGGGGTGGCACTGATCAATACGCGCGTGTATGGATGCAAAGGGTTTTCAAATAGCGCTTGCTTGCTGCCATATTCGACCGTGCTGCCTAAATACATCACCAAAACCTCATCCGCGACATGCTCCACCACACTGAGGTTGTGCGAGATGAAAACATAACTAGTGTTGAATGAGGTTTGTAAATCCATGAAGAGATTGAGAATCTGTGCTTGGATAGAAACGTCAAGAGCCGAGACTGGTTCATCGGCCACCACCACAGCAGGGTTGAGCATCATGGCGCGCGCGATCGCCACCCGTTGGCGCTGTCCACCAGAAAACATGTGTGGATAACGCGAAGCAAATTCGGGACGCAATCCAACTTGTTGTAGAGTCGCATCGACACGCTCACGTCGTTCGGCGGCCGTGAGTGCGGTATTGATACGCAAAGGCTCTTGCAAAGTCGCATCGATAGACTTACGCGGATTAAGTGAAGCGTAAGGATTTTGAAACACCATTTGTAGTTGGCGTCGTAAGGCTGGATTGTTCGCTCCGCCGTTGGTGGCGACATCGACGCCATCAATCAGCAAGCGACCCGCGCTGGGTTTTTCTATCATGGTCAACTGGCGCGCCAAGGTCGATTTACCACAGCCTGATTCACCTACCACGGCCAAGGTGCTCGCCTTTTTTAAAGTGAAAGAGACGCCGTTGAGTGCCTTTACGGTGCCCTTGTCGCGAAACAACCCTTGACTCACGCTGTAGTGCCGCGTCAATTGCTGTGCTTCTAAAACTGGAGGGGCATTGGTGATTAACTGGTCTTGCATAGAAAGATACTCAGCTTCCATAAAATCAAACAGGCTTCGTTGACGACAGTGGCGCTTTAGAAAACGCAGGCCTTACCACATGGGTCGTTTGCAAATTTGCTTCATCCAGCATAGGCTGAACATGATGGCATCGTAAGCCCGAAATTAATGCAGGCCGTTGGTTCACACATAGTTGGTCAGCTAGCGCGCAACGGGGTGATAACAGGCACCCGGACGGTCGATCATCTCGCCCCGGTACAACGCCGGCCAAGGCGTTCAATCGATGCGCTCCTTTGTTGTGTTCTGGGATCGCCGCTAACAAAGAGCGGGTATAAGGATGTTTTGCTTGCTCTAAACCTTGTGCCACTTGCGCGCGTTCCATCACTTGGCCTGCATACATGACATGGATTTCGTCAGTCATTTCAGAGACCACGGCTAAATCGTGGGTGATCAGAATTAAGCCCATCTGATGCTGCTGATGTAAGCGTAATAAAAGATCCATAATTTGTGCCTGCACCGTTACGTCAAGGGCGGTGGTCGGTTCGTCAGCGATGAGTAATTTGGGTTCGCAACTGAGCGCCATCGCAATCATGACACGCTGATTCATCCCACCTGATAGTTGATGCGGGTAGCAATCGAAGCGACGCACAGGGTCTGGTATTTCGACCAAGCTTAGTAATTCCAAGGCGCGTTCACGCAAGGCTCTTCCGCGCAATCCTAAGTGAACTTTCATCCCCTCCATCAATTGAGCGCCGATGGTGTAAGAGGGATTTAAGCTACTCAGTGCATCTTGAAAAATCATGGCGATATCTTTGCCAATAATTTTACGTCGGGCGCTAGCTGACAAACCTAGTAAATCTTGTCCGTTAAAGCTCAAGACATCCGCACTGACGCGCCCTGGTGCATCGATGAGGCCCATGATGGCCATCATGCTGACAGATTTTCCCGAGCCGGATTCGCCAACGATGCCTATGCGTTCGCCTTGCGCCACGCTTAAATCAATGCCATCGACGGCGATGCTCGATTGTCCCTTTTGCCCAAATTCAACTCTGAGATTTTTGACTGTGAGTAAGCTCATGGTTTATCCTAAACGTTTCAATTTAGGATCGAGTGCATCACGCAAACCGTCGCCCATCAGATTGATACTCAATACAGAAATCAAGATACTCAAGCCTGGCATGGTCACCACCCACGGCGCACGATCAATGTAATCGCGTGCGGCTGCGAGCATAGTACCCCATTCCGGCGTTGGGGCTTGTACACCCAAGCCCAGAAAACCGAGTGCAGCAGTTTCGAGTATCGCTGCGGAAAAGCTCAGGCTGGCATTCACGATTAAGGGCGGCATGCAATTGGGTAAAACCGTGTTTAACATTAAGCGTAGCGTGCCCGCACCGGCGACCCGACTGGCAATCACGTAGTCCTTATTCACTTCTGCCAAAGCAGCAGCGCGGGTTAAACGAGTGTAAGAGGGCAGGGCGCCAATCGAGATGGCAATCATCGTATTGATTAAACCTGGGCCCAGTACCGTGATAATGCAAATCGCTAACAGCAAGCCAGGTAAGGCCAGTAAAATATCCATCAGGCGGACGATCACAGGGCCAGCAAAGCGCGTAAAGAATGCCGCTAGTAAGCCGAGAAAAACGCCTGGTATCAGCGAAAAAATCACCGATAGGCTACCTATCATGAGCGACACTCTGGCGCCGTACATCAGGCGCGACAGTATGTCGCGTCCTAATTCATCAGTACCTAGCAAAAATTGCCAACTGCCCCGCTCGTTCCATACCGGCGGAACCAACATGTGATCACGAAATTGTTCAATCGGATCATACGGTGCTAGCCAAGGTGCGAAGAGCGCGCAGAATGCGATTAACAGAAACACGATGGTCGCCGCCAAGGCACCGCGATTTTGGCTATATTGTTGAATGAACAGTCGCCAAGCTGGCGGTGGTGATTTGAGCATCGCAGTTTTGTCTTCTGCCACGCTCAGATTCATGGTGTTCGCTGTGCCGACTATATTGGTGGGGTGGTTTTTATTCATCATGAATCTATTATTATTCTGAGCGCAGTCGTGGGTTGACAACGAGGTAGAGTAAATCGACCACCATGTTGACGAAGATGAAAATACTGGCTGATACCAAGATGGCCGTTTGCACGACCGGATAGTCACGTCGCGCAATCGAATCGATTAACCACTTACCGATCCCAGGCCAGGAAAAAATTGTCTCAGTCAGTACCGCGCCTGCCAATAAACTACCCGTTTGCATGCCGACCACGGTCAATACCGGAATGAGCGCGTTGCGCATCGCATGAATAATGACGATACGACTTGGCGATAATCCTTTGGCGCGCGCGGTGCGCACATAGTCTTCGCGTAGCACTTCCAACATGGATGAGCGCGTCATACGGGCAATCACCGCCATAGGTATGGTGCCCAGCACCAGGGTGGGTAACAGCAGATGGCGCAGCGCAGAGCCAAAAGCACCAACTTCATCGGATAACAGGCTATCAATCAACATAAAACCGGTGCGCGGCAAAATGTCATATTCAATTGCGATCCGACCAGAAACCGGCGTCCAACCTAAATCAACAGAAAAAAACATCATCAAGATTAAGCCCCACCAAAACACCGGCATCGAATACCCGACCGTCGCTAAACCCATCACGCCTTGATCAATAAAAGAGCCACGTTTGAGCGCCGCAATCACACCCAACACAAGACCGAACAAGCATGCC
Organism: uncultured Undibacterium sp.; assembly: GCA_963512475.1. GTDB lineage: Bacteria > Pseudomonadota > Gammaproteobacteria > Burkholderiales > Burkholderiaceae_D > Undibacterium. Next base: position 15,612 of record CAUPNA010000029.1, on the reverse strand, counting down.
AAAAGTAACGCGGATAAGGCTAGTTCCATCGTGGCAGGAAACAGCGCGGCGAATTCTTTTGCTACTGGTTCGCGAGATACCAGCGAGAGACCAAAATCGCCTTGTACGAGTTTTTGAAGATAGACCCAGTATTGCTCAGCCAAAGGCAAATCGAGTCCCATGCGATGCATCATCTCGGCATGTTGGGCTGGATCCATTTGACGTTCGCCCATCATGACTTCGATAGGGTCACCCGGAACCAGGCGAATCAGAAAAAACGCGACCAAGGTAATGCCGATAAAGGTCGGAATGACACTGAGAATTTTTTTAGTGATGAACAGCAGCATGAGCGTATCGACCTGATTTTATTGAGTTGGTTTGAGTTTTTCTGTGTGTAAAGTAACGCGTCCTATGGGCGTACATACACATTTTCAAAAGACACACTGCCATTGGGCGCCATGATAAATCCCTCCAGTTTCTGTGACATGGGAATATAGACGGTGGACTGTGCCATGGTCATCCACGGGCGCTCATACTTGAAAATCACTTGGGCTTTTTCGTAATACGCGGCTCGTCGTTGCGGGTCTGTGGTCGAACGTCCCGCTTCCACCATGGCGTCGAATTCTTTATTGCAAAACTTCACGCCAGTTTTGTTTAATGCACAGGTCAAATTGGTCGCTAAAAAATCATCGGGATCACCGCTATCACCTGACCATCCGCTCATATACACATCATGTTCGCCCTTGGCAGCGCGCTTCAGATATTCGCCCCATTCGTAGGTTTTGATGTGAGCCTTGACCCCAATTTTTGCCCAGTCTTGCTGGATCATTTGCGCCATTAATTGCCCGTTGGGATTGGTTGGGCGACTCACTGGCAGGGCCCATAAGTCTAGTTCTATATTGTCTTTAAAGCCCGCGCTGGCGAGTAATTGGCGCGCTCTTGCTGGATTATATTCATTCTTTAATTGCTTGTTGTAACCGGGTATCGATGGCGGAAAAGCGCTGATCGCTTGCATCGCATCGCCACGCGGGAATAGCACTTTAAACAGCGCATTGCGATCCACCGCAATATCTAAGGCCTCTCGCACCAGTCGATTATTGGTGGGCGCTTTTCTTAAATTAAAAGAGAGGTAAGAGATATTTAAAGCTTGAATTTTGGCGACCTTCACGCGAGGGTTGCCGTCTAAAACAGTGATGTCGACATCACGAATAGGCGCAGTGATATTGCATTCGCCCAAGCGCAATTTTTGAACGCGTACGTTCGGTTCGCGACTGATGGAGTAAATCAATTTTTGGGTGATTTGCGGTCCGCGCCAGTAATCTGGATTGGCCTCCATGCGGATCACATCGTCTTTTTTGTAACTACGAAAACGATAGGGGCCGGTGCCTATCGGATAGTTGTTAATATCTGCAGCGCGTTTATTGAGTAGTAATTGTTGCGCATATTCAGCACTATGGATGGCAGAAAACGCCATCGCAAAATACGATAAAAAAGCGGCATTGGCGGTCTTTAATTCAAAATCTACAGTGCGCTGATCGATCTTTTTTATCGAACTAATTTGCGCCGCCAAGCCTAAGCTTTGCGGATAGATAAAAGAGGCGGGAAAGGCCTTATTAAACACATGCTGCGGGTTTGTCATGCGTTCAAATGTGAACATCACATCATCTGCATTGAGTGTTCTGGTCGGGGTGAAATACGGTGTTTGATGAAAACGCACATTATCGCGCAGAACAAAACGCAGACTTTTAGCATCACTAGAAAACGTCCACGACTGGGCAAGTTGTGGCACCAACTCGGTGGTGCCACGCTTGAACATCAAGAGACCTTGAAATAGTTGATTGGTGACATTGCTGGTGCTGGCACTATCCCACAAGCCTGGATCAAATCCTTCGGGCGACGCGTCGGCGCAATAGATGATGGGTTTATTGGTCGAGATAGAGGCAGCTACAGACGCATTACCAGATGCCTCGCCAGACGCATTACCAGTCGAATTGGCAGTAACGCCCATCAAAAAGAATAAAGAAAAAAAAGCCAACTGTTTGTTCATGACATTCCTGTGGACGAGCGGTTCCTGCCCGCCGATGACGACTTTGTTCTAAGATCATACCAAATTGAGCAGGTAATATGCGGAATGTTCAGGCTCTGGGAGAATACCTCTAAACCCGCTTCAGCATCATGCCAGATCAAGTCCGGCATGATGCTGATGGTCAAGTGAGGGTGCGGACTAGAACTTGTAATTCGCGCTGACCGATAAACGACGTCCAAGTGGGCTAGCGACGCGTGGATCCCAACCTGCACCACCTGCGAAGTCCACATTGTGAGCAGTGAAGGACGGTGTGCGATTAAACAGGTCAATCAAGATTACATTGATAGTCAAGTCTTTGAAGCCCGCATAGCTGGCAGATAAATTGTAGGTCGTGTACGGTTTAACATCGGGAACAAAGCCTGCTGGCACTACGCCATAAGGACGCTCATCTTTGTAGCCTGCTGTGTAGCGTTGTGAGAAGGTGGTACTCCAATCGCCTTCGGAATAAGTGACAAAGGCATTGTGTTTCCAACGCACGTACAAGTCGCGTGGATACCATTCGCCCACCAGTTCGTTATACGTATCGCTCTTAAAGATACGGGATTTAAAGCTCTTGATGGCAGTACCTTCTATGCCCGCGTTCCATTTTCCGCTTCCCAGCTTACCGTTCATCTTCAGCGCAAGGTCGATGCCGCGCAACTTGTCGCCATCGGCATTCACGTAGCCAGCCTGAATATAATCGATCTCGCCATTCGCATCACGGATCAAATTGTTCGGGAAAGTTTCCGGATGCTTGATGACTGCAGTGCCATCTAGCTCGGTGATGATCCCATCGCGCTTTATATTCCATAGGTCGATTGTTACAGCCATCCAGTCGAGCGGTTGAATCACGGTACCGATTGACCATTGCTTCGACTTCTCTGGATTTAAATTAATATTTCCACCAGATTTTTGATCCGGGCGAATTCCGCAATACTGCAAATTACCTGGATTCTTTGGGCATAAAACAGGATCGTCCACGTTGCCAGGCAAAGGTGAAATCGAGACGCCAGAATACAATTGGAAGAAACTCGGTGCGCGGAAGCCAGAGTTCACCGAGCCACGGAACATCAAAGTTTTTTCAATTGGCTCATATCGGAACGAAATCTTTGGATTGACCGTGCTGCCAAAGTCACTGTATTTATCACGTCGAATCGCCAGTTGTGCGTCAAAGCCTTTAAATACGGGCACAGCCATTTCTGCGTAAATCGCCGTAATGTCGCGCGACACTTTAGCAAACGTTGCATCAAATGGCGCGTCACGCACCGGCACCGTTGCAGTCTCATCGGACTTGAATTGATACGATTCACGACGCAAATCGAAACCAGCGGCGGCGCTCACCATACCAGCAGGGAGTGAAAATAATTCACCGGAAATTTTACCGTCCACTTGTACCAAGGAGGCTCTACCGCCGAACAGGGAAGTACCGGCAGCTTTTGCACCTTGAATCAAAGCTAATGCCTCTGCGGATTGTGACTCGCCAGCTTTCAACCATGGATTAATCTTGCCTGAGGCTAACGCCGCATCGAACTCTAAGCGCTTCATATAGCCATCGCCTAAGACAGAATTAGCGTAGCTCTTGGCAGTAGAAGCGCCTAAGCTGTAGTCCCACCCGCCAATCACCCCGTCAATGCCTGCCAAAATGCGTGTTTGTTCAGACACGGTTTGGATGGTGCGGCCTCCGCACTCCATGCAACGCCAGCGATAGGCGATAGGTTTTGTCTTATCAAAGGTGGGAATGTAGCTTGAGAGATCTTGATAGTACGGACCGCCAACTGGATAGGCATTCTTGGCAGCGATACTGGTCGTGATTTGACTCTGCTCAAACTGCTTGGTCGCGGTAGAGCGCGAACCAACCACCTCGAAATACGCTTTGGTATCGTTATTGATCTTTAAGGTGCCGCGTGTCACGAGATTAAGATTGTCCACAGGCTGAATCAACACTGCCTGACCGGTGTAATCGTAGGCACAGGCGTTCGCGAATTGTGGGCTACCCCATAAAGTACTCTGGTACTGTGTCATGTCAAAACCAGAATCACACTTGCCTTGAAAACTCAATAAATTGGCACGGTTGTAGGTTTGGGCACCTGTTGTCGGTAATTTATAACTGGAACCAATCGCCGTCCCAGTGCCACCTGTTTGGGTCGCAAACGGTGTACCCGTAGTGTCCGGTGATAAACCACGTTCAGGTTGAAAACCATTCACGAATGAACGTTGATTTGCATTTAAGATGGCTTGTTTATCGTAGCTCACAGTTGCCATCAGATTATAGCCTTGGCTTTCCATGTCGCCCATGCCACCAACGATGGAAACGCCCTTGGTACTGCCACCACCACCCTGAGTGACGTTGGTGCGTGCACTCACATTTACGCCATTAAAATTCTTTTTCAAAATGAAGTTGATCACGCCACCGATCGCATCGGTGCCGTAAATCGCGGAGGAACCATCGGTCAAAATTTCGACACGTTCAACTGCCGCTAATGGAATCGAGTTGAGGTTAACTGCATTGCCTTTAGCACCATGCAAAGACACGCGACGACCATTCAGAAGTACTAGAGTGCTACCAGCACCCAGGCCGCGCAAATTGGCACTCGAGTTACCATTGTTGTTGCGATCATTTGAGCCGAGTTGAATACCTGCTTGTGAGGATAAGTTATCCGCCGTAGTGCCATTGGCCGACAGGGTCGCGATTAATTGCTCGACGCTGGTGGTTCCCGAGCGACCAATTTGCTCCGCGGTGATGACTTGAATCGGCAGTGCGCCTTCTTTTTGTACAGCTTTGATACTTGAGCCGGTGATTTCGACTTTTTGTAATTTTTCAACGGGCAAACTCTGCGCATAAGTGATGCCAGTTGCAAGATTTGAGACACCGATTAAAGCGATACAATGGGCTATGGTTGTTAGTTTCACTACATTCTCCTATTTGATGCTATCAATGAAATATTCGCTTTTTTCAGAAACATGTCTGTTCTGGACTACTCTCACAAAATAGGAGAGCTTGGTACCGCTTTAGGTAAACCGAAATTTTCTATTAGGCTTTGAATTGATGGCAGATGCACGTTTCTAGACAGTTTTGGCCTGCACGTGTAACTCATGGCAGGCCATGGGCTACAAGGAAAGTCAAATCCTACTGAAAATGCGACGTCAAAGCTCAAATAGCACCTCTGTTGCACCTAATGGAAAATCTCGGTTCAAATCCGCAACGATAATCGCAGACTCAAAGCAAGAGTAGAGGTTTTTTTAATAGCGTGACAAATGAAAAAACCCATGCGCTCAATAACTAAAAGATATAGTCTGGCCAAAAGCTATTCGTTTGGCGTTAAGTGCCATGCAAGATCATGATGTTAGGTTGTAAAAGCAGGGTGCTTGCGCAATTTCAGCCAAATTATTTATCAAATTTGGATGGCGGGTGTCTGACAATGGTTGTCAAAAAGCGACAAATAGCGACAGATAGCCAAACCTATAGTATTGGCCTTGGCGATTACTTAATGAAGTGGGCGCGCTGACTCTCTTGACCCACGCGATCGACCAAGCTGACGACGACTTCGGTGAGTTTGCCTAGTTGCAGGTCGTCGCTCATATCGATGCTTTGCGCACTGGGATGTTGCAGCGAGAAAATCCATTCGTGTTTCATCTCATGTTCATAGCGTCGCCAAATGGCTATTGAGCGTACTGCTTGGTGGTCGTCAAACGCGACTTCAATACGTTGTGGATCTGCAGTGCGTATTAATCGTGGTGTTGTGACAGTACCAGCAAATAACCATGGCGTTGCCGGGACTAGCGCCGGCGTGAGATAGCGTTCTTGACGCAGTCGCTGGGCGATATCTTTGCGATTTTGCATCAATGCCACCATACTAAAGTGAATATGTCCTGCACTCGCCTGTGCGCGCGTGATGCTGATTTGATTCAGTATCTCTTCACTTGTCCACGATTTATCGCTCTGATCAATTCGGCTGGTGTAAAGACCCGGCCATATGTGACGTGCCATGGTATTTTGACAAGTCCAATAATCTTGTAAGACACGAAATGCCTGGGCTTGTTGTTCGATAGGCCAATACAATTGCGGTGCGAGGTAGTCAAGCCAGCCACGTGCCAGCCACAACTCGACATCGGCATACAATTTATCGTATTGACTAAATCCCGTGATTCCCGGCGGCAAACGATCTGGTCGCCCGATGCCAAATGGACTAATGCCGAATTTTACCCATGATTTTTCTTGGCGCAGTTGATGCGCGATGTTTTCAACTAATCGATTGACATGCTGGCGGCGCCAGTCGGCACGTGAGAGTGCGCCACCCTCGTTTTGATATCGCGCCCAATTCTCTTCGTCGGGGAAATCGACTTCTTGGCCCGCTGCGTTCTTGATCGGGTAGGGGTAAAAATAATCATCAATGTGGACCCCATCGATATCATATCGGCGTACTACATCCAAGATCACGTTGAGGGTTTGCGTGGAAGCCTTCGCATCGGAAGGATCCATCCATAGTAAATCGCCATATTTTTTGACGGCGGATGGTATTTTTTTGCTTAGATGTTGTGGGCTGAGGTTCGCTTTTGAAAGCGCGGTTTTGACGCGATAGGGATTAAACCAAGCGTGTAGTTCCAGACCACGCTGATGCGCTTGTGTTATCCAAAACTGCAAAGGATCGTACCAAACTTGCGGTGCTCGTCCCTGTTCACCGGTCAGGTATTCACTCCAAGGCTCTAGCGTGGAAGGATAAATGGCATCGGCGCTAGGGCGCACTTGCAAGATGATCGCATTGAGTTGAATTGCTTTGGCTTGATCGAGAATCGCGATGATCTCGGCTTGCTGCTGCTCGCTACTGAGACCAGACCGACTTGGCCAATCAATATTCGATACAGTCGAGACCCATGCCGCGCGGAATTCTCTCGGCGCTGCTGGTGCTGCTGGTGTTGCTGCTAGTGATATTGGTACTGCCTGCGCCAAATCTTGACGCGAGGATGCGGTCTTCGGGCTTGAGGTTTCCGGGGTGTTACTAACGGGAGCTTGCACTGCCGTCGTACAAGCGCTTAGTAAGAATAGCACTAACAATAATAGTAAGAAACCGACGACGAGGTTGCCAACTTGCTTGATTGATTTGTTGTTGATGCGTGTAGAAACGGACGTCTTTGGAAGGTGGTAATTCATTATTTCTGCAAATAAAGGAAAAGGGGGAATAGACACTAGACTTTAATAAACCACGATTTTTTCCACATCAAATAAGCAATCGTGAGCATCAGCGAATTAAATAGTAGGGCGAACAACAATGACGCATTGTAAGCAGAAATGGGGAGTGCCGTCAGCGGTGCGAATAAAGTTTTCTGTAAAGACATCACGCTGCCATCACTTTGCCCAATCTGTATAAATCCCATCAGCTTAGCCAACAGACTTGCAAGTGCAAACAGAAATAGTGCGTTGAGTCCATACATTGTGAACGGTAAATTGAGTGCGCGCATCCTTTGTTTTAATAGGAGTGACTTGCTGGCGTCGAGCAGATAATAGAAAGCTGTGAAAACGAGTACAGCCCAACCTGTCATCAGTATGCAAAAAGAGCTAGTCCATAGACTCTTATTAATCGGCATCAGATAAAGATCCATCAATTGGCCTAGCGCGACGCAAATACTACCAAACATGAAAAGCGAGAAAACCTGCTGGCTGGGCGGTATCGCGCTACTTATAAAACGTCCGGTCAGCACACCAAATAGCACACTTGCGGTCGCAGGCAAAGTGCTAAACAAACCTTCCGGATCCCAAGTCTTGGATTTCTTCCAGAGATGTCCCTCCATGAGGGTGCGATCCAACCAAGCACCAAAATCGCGTCCAGGCTCAAGTATGCCGAGCCCCCAAATACCCTCCGAGTTAGGGACAGGCACTAGTAACATCACGCCAGTATAGAAGGAAAGAATAGCGAAGATCCACGCGCATTGTTGACGCCACGAGCAATAAATAAGGATAGCGCCAGCCAACATGATGGTGAGCGCGATGCGTTGCAATACACCAGGAATGCGTAGACTCAAGAGGTCAAAACTCGGGATGAAGTTGAGGACTAGACCGATCAAAAAAATAATCGCCGCACGGCGCAATAATTTCGAATATTGTAGGCGTCGATGTTCGGGTAAATCGGTTTTATTGGCGAGTGATAGTTGCAGCGAAACACCGACAATAAACAGGAAAAATGGAAAGATACAATCGGTGAGAGTCCAACCTGACCAGGCGGCATGTGCCAATGGTGGATAGATGTGAGCCCAATCGCCTGGATTATTCACTAAGAACATGGCGGCAATCGTCATCCCACGAAAGGCATCTAAGGATAGTAGTCGTGGCTTGGCAGCGTGCATTGTCGATTCTCACCAAAATTTAAAAAAAGAGGACGTTCGCACGCCCTCTTTCTAGATTCACCAGTCTTGGGGATAAGGTGAACAGTAAAACGTCTCAAATGTGGGGAGTTGAGGCGCCTATTCTTGACGTAGTACAGTTCAATTGGCATTAGCTGAATAGTCACGGAAGAATGAAGCCTATGTTTTCATCTTTTGCGATTTGATGCGATTGATTTTTTGATCATGATGTATAGGTAAAAGTTATGCACTCAACTATCAAGATCGGCATTTCCCAAAAAATTCCATACACTAGCGTTATAGGGACATGCTAAAAAACCATAGGCGATTGGTAATCCATGCCCGTAGACTACGACTTTGTAGCCTCTACATTGATTAGTCACGTATTTGAGCAAATGAGGGAATTTAGGATGATTACTGTGAAGTCGATGCACCGTCAAATTTACCTAGTATTAATCGGGTGTTGTCTGCCCATCGTAACTGCACAAGCACAAACACAAGCGCAGCAGAGTTTGCCGCAAAGTGTGACACAAGCCTTGCAGCAGGCAGGTGTACCCACTTCTGCATTGGCGGTGATGGTGCAGCCGGTCGATCGTAGCGCACCCAAATTAGCGATACATGAGGATATGCCCATGAGCCCAGCCTCGACCATGAAACTGGTCACCAGCGGGATTGCCTTGGAAGAGCTGGGGCCGACTTATCGATGGAAGACGCAATTGCTCAGCGATGTGGCATCGAAAATCACATCGAATAGGCGTACGAAGAAAAACACCTTGAGAGGCTCGTTGTATTTGCGCGGCGGTGGCGCGCCTGACTTGAGTTGGGATCGCCTCGGAACGATGTTGAGAACACTCTATGATCGAGGTATTCATCGTATCGAAGGCGATCTGATCCTTGATCGCAGTTATTTTCAGCCGAGTCGATTTGATCTGAATTTGCCGCCATTTGATGAAACACCGGATGCCTACTACAACGTGATTCCTGATGCCTTGCTGGTGAATAGTAATCTGACCAGTTTTGAACTCGACAGTACGCAGAAAAAAATGCAAGCGCGGATGTCTCCGCCGGTGGCGCGAGTACGACTCAACAATCGCATGACTCTTAGTGATTTTCCTTGCGCGCAGTGGGAACAACGCTGGATCCCGCCCAGCATCAAAACCGATCACCGACATCGCACCACAATCACATTAAGCGGTGAGTTTCCACGCGATTGCAAGATCACAAACAGTCTCAATATTCTTGATCGCAACTTGTATATTGAGAGTCTGGTGCGCCAGCTTTGGACCGAAATGGGCGGACAATGGACAGGGCACGCTATCGATGGCGTTGTGCCTCCGACCGCCACCGTCTTGGTTGAAAAATCCTCGGATAGTTTGGCGGACAATCTTAGAATCATCAATAAACGCTCTGATAACGCCATGACCCGTTTACTGTATTTAAGCTTGGGCGCTGAGTTAAGTGCTGACTTGAGTGCTGGGTTGAGTACGAAGGTCACTGGTGTAACTAGCTTCAACGCGGCACAGGAGCGGATACGTCAATGGATGCGTCAGCAAGGGATTGATGACCAAGGTTTTGTGATCGAGAATGGCTCTGGCTTGTCCCGCACTGAGCGTATCTCCGCCAAACAAATGAGCTTACTTTTACTGCATCTAAGTCAAAGCAATTGGTTTGCTGAATTTAGCGCTAGCCTGCCGATTGTGGCGGTGGACGGCACTATGCGTAAGCGTTTAGTAGGAACAGTGGCAGCAGCGCGCGCTCGCATTAAGACCGGTACCTTGCGCGATACTGTGGCGGTGGCTGGCTACGTGCGCGATCAACAGAATCAGCATTGGGTCGTCGTCGGCATGATTAACCACGAGTACGCAGCAAAAGCGCGACCTGCGCTCGATGCTTTGATTGCGTGGGTGGCATCGGGTATCGAGAATGACGCAGCGCAAACGCTAACTCAGGCACCAGCTCAAGCAGCTGCGGAACCTGTGAGTCGCGAATAGTCAGTTAGCGCACCTCTACAATAAGCGTAGAGGAATTAGCGAGAGAAGAAAGTGTTCTAGCGAAAGGCAAAGCCCGTCATATCGATGGCGGGTGTTTCGCCACAAATTACATTACGCAATAAACTCGCACTACCGCAGGCCAAGGTCCAGCCAAGTGCACCGTGACCGACATTTAGATACACATTGGGAATAGGCGATTTACCCAAAATAGGAACGCCGGTAGGTGTCGCGGGACGCAAGCCCGCCCACGGGGATAATTGCTGTGTATCGTTTAAGTCTCCACTTTCAGGAAACAAAGTGTGAGTCGCGTTGACCAACTCGGCAATCGCTTTTGGTGGTATGCGTAAATCGTGACCAACTAATTCGACTCGACCCGCCACACGAAGACGATCACCAAGGCGCGCATAAACGATCTTTTGAGACAGATCAGTGATGGAAATATGTGGCGCTGATGCGCTATTTGCATCGCGAATCGGCACCGTAATGCTATATCCCTTTAATGGGTATACTGGGAGTCGAAAGCCGAGCATGTTGGCAAAGCGCGCACTTTCTATCCCCATGGCGACGACAAAATGATCTGCGGTATGACGCTCTGTTGTAGAAGCTGTTGCAGTCTCCGTTTGGCGTAAGTTGATATGAGCTACTTTCCCATCGACGAGGTGCGCCGACTCGATACGTGCATTGGGTAAAAACTTAAAACGCGGTGATTGCGCCATGATAGCCAGCAAGTGTTGACAAAAAAGTGCGCAATCTCCGACCTCTTCTGCAGGTGTGTAAACACCAGCGAGCCAGCGGGTTTGTGCGTGTGCTAATGCGGGCTCCAATTCTATACATTGGGCGATACTTAAAATCGATTGCTGACAACCATATTGTGCTTGAAATGTAATCTGAGCCGCCGCCACGTCGATTGATGCTTGGTCACTCAGCATCACTAATTTGCCAGAGGTTTTGTGTTGAAAGTCAAACCCATGTTGCGCGCGAATTTGCTCGATTTGTGTCTGGCTTATTTGTGCCAATGTGAGCAGTTGACGGCTACTGATATTGGCTCTTTGATGATTGCATGCCACCAAAAATTGCCATAACCAGTGCCACAAAGCAGGATCAAGTTGCGGTTTAAAGCGCAGTGGCGAATGCTGGCTGAATAAATACTCGGGCCATTTTTTCCAAATCGACGCATCGGCCAACGGGGCAACATAGGAATAACTCAGCTGCGCGCCATTGCCTAAGCTAGTCATTTGCGCGACTTGGCTCTGCTCTTCGATCAGACTCACTTCATGCCCGGCCATTAACAACTCATAAGCCGTAGTAACGCCGATAACACCGGCTCCGAGAACGCAACTATGCATACGATTTTGTTCTAATTAGAGGAGAGGATTTAAAAATAATGATGAGATAAGGTCGCTTTGATTGGCCTTACTCATTCACACTTGCGCTCATTGTCGCCAGCATCCAATGTGCTTTAAGCGCCTCCAGAGGCACTTCGCTGACCACCACTTTCGCACCTAAGGCAATGGCATCGTAAAGTCTGACAATATCGGTAGAGCGCATTCGGATACAACCAAAACTAGCCGCTGTTCCCAATAGACTTTCTTGCGGCGTGCCATGAATATAGATAAAGCGCGGATAGGCATTGCGATTGCGTTCTTCTAGTCCACGTAACCACAAAACCCGGGTGACGATGGGGTCTCGTCCTGGCGCTTCTACCGGTACCACTTCGCCAGTAGCTATACGGTCTTTTAGTACACTACCGAGCGCCAAATCGTCACCAAATTTTTCAGCGATTTCCATCGTGCCGGGCGGCGTCATGTAGCTGTCTGGCACATCGCCGATACCTTTTTTTGCGGTGGAAATCAGAAAGGAGTCGCGTTCTTGACCATTCTCAATGAACAGCATTTTTTGCTCGGTCACAGACACAATCAGCACTTGCTGTTGTGCTTTCGCGTTGCTTGCGGATTTGGTCACTGAGGTACATGCGGACAAGCTAGATAGCAGTAATGCAAAATTGATCAAAGCCATCAGCAGGCGAGAAAAAGTCCATCCCATAAATTCACCATGTCAAATACGTGAAATGCTAGGATAGACCGTCGAAACGCTTCTTACTAATGAGACTTTGCTAGGTTCGCATTACCGCAAGTTATGGCTGAGGGCTAGAGGCTATTCTAGTATGGATGACGCGTGCAAATCCAAATATGAAGAACGCGGCAATTATGATGACTTAGGCGCCACTGACTTTTTTCCAAAATCCGATTCTATTTTTAGAAAAGCGGTCAATATCAAGCCGGGCACTGTGCAGAGACAAGCCCAAATAAAGAAACTTCCATAGCCAAGATATTGGGATAAATCACCACTAAAAGCGCCCGGTATCATCATGCCTGCAGCCATGAAGCCGGTGCAAAGCGCATAGTGCGAGGTCTTTTTCGGACCGTCTGCAATCATCATCATGATCATTAAAAATGCGGTAAAGCCGAAGCCATAGCCAAATTGCTCAATCGCCAGTGCGGTCGCAATGATCGTTAAACTTTCAGGTTGTACCAGCGCTAAGAAAACAAATGCCAGATTAGGTAAATGCATGGTCAGCACCATAGGCCATAGCATACGCCTTAAGCCATACCGCGAAATCAACCAACCGCCGAGCAAACCACCTATCGTCAAAAAAGCGATTCCAACGATGCTATACGCGATGCCAAATTCTTGATTGCTTAGACCTAAGCCGCCTTTGTCGCGCGGGTCGAGCATAAATAAACTCACGACTTTTAAGGCCTGTGCTTCGCCGAGGCGAAATAAGAGGATGAAAAGAATCGAAAAAATAATTTCTTTCTTTTGAAAGAACTCGCGAAAAGTCGCAGCAAATTCAGTAAGAACTTGTTGAGTAGTCAGCTTGCGCTCTGACGCTGCGAGGCTGCTTTGATCACTCGTCGGACGCGGCAATATCGCGGCATGGTACATGGTCAATGCGATAAAAATAGCAGCCACCACCATCAACACAATCGACCACGACTGCGTGATATCTTGATTGTGTTGTGTCAATCGTCCAACAAAGATCACCGGTATGCCACCACCGACAATGTTTGCTACACGAAAAAATAAACTACGGACACCGACGAAAGCCGCTTGCTCTGAGCTGTTGAGTGCCAGCATGTAAAAACCGTCTGCTGCAATATCATGACTGGCGGAGGCAAATGCAATGAACCAAAACACCATTAGGCTAATCGCGAAAAAATAGGGCGTATGCAGACTTAAGGAGAGTGCCGCTAGTCCTGCGCCGATTGCCATTTGCAAGGCGATAATCCAAGCACGCTTAGTCTTGAAAATGTCGATCAGCGGTGACCATAATGGTTTTACCACCCATGGCAAGTAAAGTAAGCTAGTGTAAAAAGTGATGTCGCTATTCGAAATGCCCAAGTTCTTATACAAGACACTAGACAGCTGTTGCGCAATGATGAACGGGATAGCGCCAAGGAATGCCAAGCTCGGTATCCACCACAGTCCATTCTTTTGTGTCAAATTTGCTGTCATGAGAGTCTGTTCGAGCGACGAGAGTGATGGTCAATGAAGTTAATTCACGAATTAACTGCCTTCGCAAGTGTCATAGGTGGCATCGAACTACGCCAATCACTTGTTGTGCATACGGTATGCGTTAGGCTTATACACTAGCATAGATAGCGGCGATGAAATCTCTTTCGTTGTTGGGGCGATTACGTCCCAACAACGAAAGGGCGGCGCAGCTTGCATCGACTCTTATGTCTCATGTCAGATAATAATCGCAACAAGTCCGGCACGAAGAGCTCAAATTTCAATGGAAATTCTGGGTTTAATTGAACTGTTTAAAATCCGGCTTGCGCTTTTGGAAAAATGCCATCATCGCTTCACGAGCTTCTGGTTGTGACAACATGGCACCGAAGTGGGCATTCTCTTCATTCATCTTGTCACGGATCAATTGAGGCTGATTCGCTTTCATCAAACGCTTGGTCAGGCGTATGGATTTCGCTGGCAAGGCAGCGATTTTGGCGGCTTGTTTTTCTGCATAAGGTAACAATTCTTCGACAGGCAAGACCTTATTGATAAAGCCCATTTCAAATGCTTCTTGTGCCAGGAATGCTTCACCTAGTAACAATTTTTCTGCAGCGCGTTGATAGCCAACGATTTGCTGGAATACCATGCTTGATGCATATTCCGGGCAGAGCCCCAGCGGTGTGAATGGCATGGAGAATTTGGCATTGTCTGCCGCATAAATCATATCGCAATGCATCAATAGGGTGGTACCGATTCCCACTGCATTGCCAGCCACGGCTGCGATCACTGGCTTTTGCGCATCGTTTAATGCATGCATGAATTGATACACAGGTGGCATATCCTCAGAACCCAGACTTCCTGCATGTTTCATAAAGTCTTCTAAGTCATTCCCGGCGGTGAACACTTCAGGCTTGCCAGTAATCAAAATTACGCTGACGTTTTTGTCGTCGTTGGAAGCATTAATCGCATCAGCCATCGCTTGATACATACCGAAGGTAATGGCGTTTTTCTTTTCTGGACGATTGAAATTGATGGTCAAAATGCCGTCGTTGATGTGGGTCAGAATTTCCATGATGTCTCTTGAATTAAATGGTTTGTTTGGAAGCGATGATGTTAGAAAAATCGTTGGAGCAATCGCTGGCACGATGATTGAGCCATTGTAAAGCTTGTTGCCATAAATTGTGGCGGAACTCAGGTCGGAAGAAACCAAAGTGGCCGATACGTTTACTGCTGATATCTTGCGGATGAATGTAGCGACGTTCGACTTCAGTATGGCGGAAGTAGTCGTGCAAGCCATCGATATTTTTGCGGCTCATCATTTCGTCGTCGGTAAAGCTTAAACTTAAGATCGGTGCCCGAAATTGATGGTGAAAAGTTGCCATCGCATTGCCCCGCTTGTCGACAAAATAGCGTTCATCTCGACACCAGCGCGACCATTGGTAAATAACGCCTTTCGGTAGATTGCCGACTTTGCGTAATTTTTTTCCAGGGAAGTAACCACAAATGCCCGTATAAAAAGGCACTAAAAAATACCAAAGCAGCCATACGACGCGTTTGGTTTTCATTGAATTGAAACGCCAATAGCCAGTACCTGAAGCCACGGTTACCATACCGTCGATTAAGTGATTGTCGGGAAGGAGGCCTGCCAACTGACCACCAAGTGAATGGCCGATGAGCAGTAGCGGAACCTCAGGCTGCCAAGCTTTCGTTGCGAGCAGCGCCGCGTTG
>CAUPNA010000028.1:0-31797 GCA_963512475.1 uncultured Undibacterium sp. | reverse complement strand
GTCCAATCAAGTTCAGAAGCTCAAGCGCGCATTCAGGACAATCCAAGCCATATCGATTGGTGCAGTCATAGAGAATTGGTAGGTGAGGCGCACATGTTCTCCCCATAACCCCTTCGATCAGTTGCGATTTAAGCTTAAGTTGACGATCCTGGCTCAGTCCAGCGCAAAAATATGGGTAGAGAGAATGCGAACGTAGAATGTCATCAGCATTCCCATACGAACCATTTGTCAACTGGCAGAACAACGTAAGCCGCGTTGGAAGTGTATAAAGCATCGGCGAACAACGACGAAACGCCAATGCCAATGCATGGTGCGTTTGATACGAGGTAGTACCGAGGCAGGCAGTAGCCAACAAACTAAACGCTGTTTCCCCCTCAGCCGCTGGATAAAATGTAGAAAACATATGAAACTATGAAACGAGAATTGGTTCATCAACAATCTGCAAGCCTGGCATCGTCGTAATTACATTTTCGAAAGATAGCCAATCGCCATGTTTCTTTACGCTACTCATACGAAATGTCCCACCCTTCGACGCCAGTTCATCCGCCTTTAGAAACGGAATATCCAGCGCCAGTCCTTTGTTCGCGATATTAAGAAACTCCTCCGCTGTCATCTTGGGTTTTCTAAACATCTGCACATTTCTTGCCACATATGAACAAGCCTTTGCCGCGACGCCATATCTTCCACGTGATAACACCCATAGCGTATCGACAAACCAATCGGGCATAACTTCGATCCCCACGGTTTTTAAAGAGGATCGAAAGAATAATTCACATGAAGACTTCCATGCATCAGACCCTTTCGACGGTATTTTGATTCTGTGGACACCGTTTGGTACGAGGTCACTTAAAGAACCTGACTGCTGCGCCAGTGCAAGAGCTGCACCTGGCGTCGCCAAACACAGGACTGGTATTCCAGTTGTGCGAGTGAACACACCTAATGCGTCCCAGGTTTCCATCGCAACCTTAAAATTTGCGGGGGTACTATTGATACGTTCAACAATCAACAATCCCAGATTTGCGGCCGTTGCCAGCGCGCAAATGGCTAAAACGTCCTCTTCGCCCCCCATGAGAGGCCCACGGCATACACCCGAGTACGAGGTATTCATCGATGCATCGAACGCTGACACAAAAGCCTTTACGAGCGATCGTTTCCGACCGTCAGATGGCCAGCAAATACGCAAACTTCTCAACTGAAGAAAATCGACAAAATTGCTCGAAACATGCACTCGAACTTTTTGGACTCCCAAACCTAAAAACTGTTCAATCGCAGCTGCCAACCTCTGCCGCCCCATCTGAGCCTGCGCGCAAACAAATATGCCACGAGATATCGCTAGAGGAGCTCGCCCTGTGCGCAGATTTAATCGATGACCACTGCGATCAAAATTTCGATGTAGAAATTCACTCGCATTCATTGTGTAGTGACGATAGCCTGGGCAGTTTAGATTTCGGGAGAAGTAAGATTCGCGAACTTGATTGACCACTTCAATAAGAATACGCGCGTGCTCCAAAGTTGGAACGAAAGCGTAGGGTAAATCTGCAAGAGTATTCGTATATTGACTCAGATCACGTGGAGCATCACGACCAATCTGCGTCATTTCCAGCATTGCATTCCTTGCTGTTGGAACATCTGGTACATTTTGCAAGCAAGGCGAATCCGCGAGAGGATGGCTTACTTCAATGATGTCTCTCGATTGTTTTGTGTCTGTCATAATCGGCTCATTTTCATATCTGTGATGTATTCAACGACGCCACAACTTAAAAAATAAAATGCTTTACGGAAGAATCCTTAGACATTCATCTGTGCTTATTTTTTTTAGGGCGTAACAATTCCCACACTTGGTTATAAACCGAGTGACATGTGCAATGCGAGGGAAGTTGGCACTTGACGCAAAACTGAAAATCGAAGACACTTGAATTGCTGAAGTAAAAGTGTTTTAAATTTTCAGAAATGCGGAACGACCATTCGGTTCGTTCCGTTTTTTTGTTTACATGTTGGCCTCCGTTTTTGAACGACGTCGAATTCGGCGCGCCTCTATCACAGGTGCTTCAAGGATGAATTCACGCATATTGATAATTTCCCGAATCATTCGGATTTGGCGTGGATGAAGCGTCGCAAGCTGTTCCCGCAAATCACTGATCATCCAGAAATGTTCTTCGTGCATATCGTTATCGAGGACTAACTTACGTTCGGATGCAACGACCGATTCTTGTAACTCATTTTTTTCTTCCGGTGAGAGATTTAATTCTCGTATCAGTGCCTGGATAAATTGATCCGTCGGTGGGCCTTTCAAACCGATCTCTATGGAAGAAATATATGCCTGCTCATATCCAAGTCGACGCGCCAATTCGCACTGTCTCATACCGTGACGCAGCCGAAGGTCTCTAAATACTCTGCAAAATGGACTCACGTTAACCCGATTTAGTGATAACAATTACTGGTAAGCTTAAAGGATCGAAGATCGAAATCAATGTTGAAAAACATATCCGTAGGAGAGAATAAAATGTAGATATCTATAATATTAATCAGCAAAAAGTACATAATACCGTTTACAATATACACTTTATTCGATAAAGTAAACTTACAATTGTATTGAATCGACATGTCAAAGACACGAATTGAAGAAGGTTTTCCCGAACGACTTCGGTCAGAGAGGTCGCGGCTCGAGCTTAGCCAAGAAACAGTCGCTAAATTGTGCAACGTTAGCCAACAAACGGTACACAAGTATGAAGCTGGTACGACGACACCAACAATCAGTTTTATCTACTCCTTGGAAGAGCTTGGATTCAATACTAGGTACATGATCTTTGGTGAAGGATCCAAAGATTTCTCGCATGTCCCCTTGGAAGTCGTTGAAGTACTATTCAAAATAGTTGACGAAATTGAGGCAGAACAGGTCACAACAAAGCTTTCCAGTTCAACGAAGCACAAAATGCTTTTGACATTACTCAAACGTTTTAAAAAAGACCCTGAAAATTTGCCAGTCACAAAGGTCGATATGCTTGAACTTATGTGGGGAGGAGTGAATTGAGCACCTATAAGAATGAGGGAGATGATTTACCCCAAATTTTAGAAGACATAGTTGGCAAACAAAACTTGAACCCGACGACAATAGCCGCCCAAAAGTTAAAGTATGAATTGATGATTAAATTAACATTGAGGAATGTCAATTTACCCTATGGACTAAGATTAAGATGTCTCATCTACTACTTAATCTTACAAAATGAACTAAAAAAGAAAACAGAACATTTCTCGCAGAACGAGCGGATTACATATTTAAGAAACCTAGAAAATATTGAGTTCGCCACAATCACTGGAACCTTATTGAACACAAGCGAACGCCAATATTATTTTTCTGTTCTTGAAAAATTAAAAATACCAAAATTACATGGAAAACTGCTCTTGTGGTTCGGAACGATCCAACCAAAAAAAGAACAAGTTAATTTCGGATTTTTCGATTTGATTTCACCGATTCTGTTGGCACTCCCTTTCCTCGCCTCAGTAGGCTGCCTCATAAGCTTTTCTTTTTGTGATTGCATCAAAATCGAATCTAGATTCACGTATGCTACTTTGTTCACTTTGCTTAGCATTCTCACATTCGCAAATCTAAAGAGCAGAGGCTACGAAAGTTACAAAATTGGTGCAAAATATTTTTCCGCAACCAGCAAAAGGAGATGAAAATTGGGACCAAAGGCAGACTGACTTTCAGTCGGCATTTTCTTTACCATTGTTTTATTGTTTATCTTGCGTTCGAAAGGGATTGGTTCTGACATGGACTTGTATAGCACCAGCTACGGATTACTGATGACGAAGTTTTTCTGCTGCCCATGTAACATACGTTGCTGCGGCTTGATTAAATTCATCAATCGTAAATATTGCTGAACCAAAATCATTGTTCCTGGATATTCCAAGAAGGTTCGAATAGCTCGTGTATTGGGGAATGTCAGAAGACTGATTTAGCCCACCGCGCACTGCCGAGTTCCTACAATGTTTCATCGAAGAGGTGAATACTCCCGGGGCTAAAGCGTTAAAGTGATGAAATGTTTGGCTTGCGTGCTTCAACAGCTAGAGTTTTACGTGAGTTTTATGAGACATGTCAAGATGATCAAATTGTCTCAGCACTGCTGAGACAATTACCGAGGACACATAACTTAACCATACTAAGCAGAAGTAAGCACCCATAGGAGCGCGAATTCTAATTAAGATTAGATTAGAACTGTCTGTTGAAGTCTGAGCTAATGTAGTTGATCAGTTACCGCACAATTTATCAGAAGTTAAAACCTTCGCTGCCTTCTCAAACGCTGCGTGCAAAACAAAATCTTCTATCGTCATTTTGCAATTTGCTGCAGCCAGTTCAATTCGATTTAATTCTTCTTTTTCCATTTGAATTTGAATAAATGCATCATCACTTTTCGTCAATTTAAACGCATCAATTTCACTTTTCAATTTGATCTGGTGATCTCTCTCAGTTTTGAAATTCGATAGAACATATTGCACCCTGTCTTCATTCGACAGATTTGCCTCACCATAATGAATACTACTAAATCCTAGATATCGAAGATCATCATTTTTTGGAGACAAATAGTTTACCACCAACTGTTTTGCTTCCTCAGCTAATTCTTCATCCGTTGAATTCACCTTAGAAAAATCGATGACAGTATGAAACCGTATTGCCTCCCATACAGCAATTGGAATGGCAACTTTTACGCGGTTTGCTGACGCCTCAAATTCAGTATTTTTAAGTTCCAAGTAAACCCAACTCTCATCAAACAGTTCGGAATAAAGCTGGAAGTTGGGGCCATAGACCATATAATTTTTAGTGGACATAAGCTTTACCTAATCGTATGTACGTGAAATTCTTTTTCGCCGCGCTCAGCCTTTTCGTCTGCCCAGTTTTGTTTTGTGTATCGATAGTTTGGAAACAAGTCGTTGAGCGTTACCTCGTACTTAATCAAGCTCTTGATGTTTGACGCAAGCGTCATCAAATCATGTTCGTTGCAAATTTCTATGGGCAGACATGCCGAAACAAAACGTGAACGGTTTGTCCAAGAAATATCAAGACTTGGTACAACAACATAGTCTGTCGTAGCTGCAATCTCGCGCTCTGTTTGTTTCAAAGCGTCAATATAGCCGTTGTCTGGCAAGAAATTGTGTTTATAGAGTTTTATTTTCTTGCGCGATCTTCCTACTTTTTTATAGATAGGCGTCTGCATTTCACGTAACCGAATAGAATTCAATTCTTGCTCATGGTCGGTTTCCAACACTATATCGATTGCCAAATTATGAACATGATCCCAAAACGCTTGTCGGGGATGGGTCCAAGCGATAGAAACCCGGTAATCGTTCAAAATAAAACCAACATCGTCCCACCATGAAAGCGTATTTTTGTTCAAATCTGAATATATATGACGGATCAAAATACCGTTTTTATAATGCGCGCTTTTTTGATTATTTTTATGAAATAATTTTGCACTTTTCTTTCGTTGTTCAACGTAAAAAGTTCTCATTTAATATCCTCATTTTGCTCAATGCTCGGTATGATTGAGTCGGCACCCTCGACATTGAGGCTAGGTAAATCTTGATCAACTTTCTCTAAAAGAGCGCCCGTTCCGACAATCTTCCAGGTGAATACATCACCAACTTTTAAGTTCAATGCCTTCAATACTTCATCTGGAAACTCCAACATTAAATCGTCGGAATCTGGGTCCTTAACCACCTCCAAAATCCAACCTCTGGTTTTCCTTTCCATCACTTTATCTCCTGTGCTTAACTCGACATTAAGTTCCATTTGCCATTAATTTCTGTCGGAGTATTAATTCAGTATTGAGTTCAAAACCAATATGTGATGTTGTCCTTATTAAGTTGGGCAGAAATGGCCTGAACAAATAGGGCTTATCATCGATAGCAAGCCAAGAGCGCCAAGGCTCACTAGATTCTCGCATCCAGGCCTCAATTTCAGCTTGGCGCTGATAGCCAATACTCTCCATTAACTCTTGATGATCTTTCCAGCTAGGCGTCACCCCAATAATCCGATCTGCGATTTCAGGGGAGAATAGAGATCTTAGCTCTTGAATCGTACGTGTTTCTCTCCACGTACTGCTAACGACGACATGTACCAATGGGAAATCTAAAAGAACATTTTCAAGTCGTGGAAGACAACAAAAGAGCTGCTCCTTATCGTAGCAAGGCTCCGGATGAAGTACGCCATCAAAATCCAAAAACAAGATCATTTTCTCACTCACGTCTCTTTAGAAAACAGCTATTGAATCATTGCCCCAGCACACTCCCAATAAACTGATCAAAGCCCGCTGATTCATAGTCTTTCATTTCATGATGCGGTGCCATCAAGCATGATCATCAATTAACAGATCCCAATGATTAGTACCATGATTTTATGATAGCGCTATACTAGCTCACCATATGAGCTAGTACCTTGGCATAATCAAAAATAGCATCATCTACATAAAGGTTCAAATATCATGAACAACACTGAGCGAATCCATAAAATTCATCAGATGCTGACTAATCGCAGAGTTGTGACTACTGAACAATTTCTAGCTGAACTTCAAATTTCGGTTTCTACGCTGAAGCGCGACTTGAGCTTTTTGAAAGATAGATTAAATGCGCCATTAAAGTTCGATCATGATTTAGGTGGCTATTGTTTCGAAAGTGTTACGCCCATCGGCCCCAAGTATGAAGTTCCAGGTCTCTGGTTCAATGACAGCGAGCTACATGCTCTTTTGTCGATGCAGCGATTATTGAACGAATTACAGCCTGGATTACTTACACCCTATCTACAACCACTGCAGTCGAAGCTTCAAGCAATCCTATGTTCAATGAAAGATTCCCCAGAAGAAATCGCGAACCGTGTCTTGATTTTAGCAACAGATAAGCGCGATCTTCCGCTCAATAATTTTGAGGTGGTTGCAACTGCCACGATTCGTCGACATCGTTTAAAGATAGTTCATTTCAATCGTGGTACCAATACTGAAACGGAGCGCACCGTATCACCTCAACAATTGGTCTACTACCGCGATAACTGGTATGTGGACTGCTGGTGCCACACGCGGAAAGCAATTCGAAGTTTTTCGGTTGATGCGATTGTCTCGACTGAGTTATTGGCGGACAAAGCAAAAGATCTTTCGATTAAAAAGTTACGTGAGGAACTAAGTGAAGGTTACGGAATTTTCAGCGGTAAAACTGTGCAATGGGCTAAATTGCGCGTGACCAATTTGGCGATTAGATGGGTGGTGAAGCGAGTGTGGCACGCCAATCAAAAGTCATCATTTGACCCCGATGGTTCTCTCATATTGGAAATTCCCTATACTGATGACAGGGAATTGATGCAAGACATATTGGCATGGTTGCCCGAAGTTGAGGTACTCGCTCCAAAGTCACTAAGAACGAAACTGTCTGAAATCCTGAAGACCTCATTGGATAAGAATTCAATTTAACTAAGCGGCAAACATGAAAGCAGCCATAGGAAAAGCGAAATGACAGATATTGCACCAACAAGTACCAACCTAGATCCAATGGTCAATGTGGGACTTCGAACCTTCTTTAATATTGCCCGCCTTTGGAAGCTAACGCCAGAGCAAGAGGCGACGCTACTTGGGCTGCCAAATCACGAAATTCTGACCAGTCAACGCGATGAAGCATACTTAAGCCAAATCGATCCACAAACAATCATACGCATTAGCTACGTGTTGGGCATCTATAAACAACTCAATACCTTATTGCCTACTCCGGCGAATGCGGACAGTTGGCTTAGTGAACCAAATTCGGAAGCACTCTTTAATGGTAATAGCGCATTAGATTTTCTTCTGAAAGATCCAGATAAGCATCTGCCGTTACTCCTAGCTTATCTAAAAAATGTAATCTAAGACGATAATGAGGGTACCCATGAAAACCGAAAGCAATGTAGCGAAGCACGACTACTCATTAATTTCATCCGACTTCCCCCGCGTCATACATCATGGCGCTGTTCCGGGAGCACAAATGAAGCTATTGCTCGTTCAATTCGAAGGCAACTACTACACGCCAGGCGACACCCCGCCAGAACGGTTCAAACGATGGGAGAATTGCGAAGATATAGCGCAGCAGTTCTGCCCCATATCACTCAACTCCAAAGCGGGGAAACGTTCACATATGACTGAGGAGGCAATCATTGATCAATATCTCGAACGCATAATTCCTATGGGCTGGATGAGTCTCGAAGAAGCATATTGGACAATGCGACGTACAACACAGCTACTTGGCTGGCCTGTGTCGCAGAAAATCAAAGATTTTTTTAACGATCTTGAAAACACACCCAAATGATGAACTCGAAACCAATTATCGCTCTGGACGGAGATGGTGTGCTGCTCGACTATCACCTTGCTTATCAACAGGCATGGGGTAAAGCGTTTGGCAACCTGCCTAAGGTCAAAGATCCTTTTGCTTACTGGCCCAAAGATCGATACGAGGTCAGACATCTCGATGCGGCAGAATTAACTTACTTTCGCGGATTCTTCGATCACCAATTTTGGTCGAGCATCCCGCCTATCGAGAACGCCATTAGCGCTTGTCAAATATTAGTCGATGAGGGCTACAAACTCGTTTGCGTTACAGCCCTTGATCACCAATATCAATCAGCTCGTTTTAAGAACCTTCGTGATCACAATTTTCCAATTACGCACGTGCTGACCACTGCCCAGGCTGATGGTGAAATCAGTCCAAAAAGCAAAGCGATCAAAGATCTCGGCGCGGTCGCCTTCGTCGATGATTATTTACCGTATTTTCGAGGAATATCAAGCGATACGCATCGCGCACTCATTTTGCGTGAACCGAACGGTAGTCCAAACCAAGGACCAGAACTAACAATCGTCGACTCCGTCCATCAAGATCTACAACACTTTGCTGACAACTGGATACAGCATCAATGTCTACAAGATCACAGAACCACTGATTGAATGCTTTGACTTATCGCGTGATGTACTACATAAATTGGAAATGCAAATGGGATCCTTAAAAGAGAATTTAAAGCATACTGCACGCGAGGCTTGGGATGATTTCTGGGAACCACTAATGTGGTTCATATCTTCTAACAAGCAGCGCAGAGAACTCTCTGAAACAAAGGCGTTACGCCCCACATATCAATTGACGCCGTTGTGGCAGCTTAGCGTGATATTAGTTCCGGCTACGTTAGCAAGCACCCTCATCTACGTCTTTTCCGAAAATATCGCTCGATTCGTTGACCTACCCGCAGATGCCATCATCCACTCCAATTTCATTGCCATTTGGGGTATCGCGATTGTTAAAATTATTTTCATCTTACTCATTCACATAAAACGTCGTTCGCGTCAAAGCAAAAATAACCATGTTTGATCTTCGACTTTAACACTCACCGTGTAAAATAATTTAATAATACCCATGTTTTTACATGTAAAGAAAATTGAAGGAATTTCTTTCGTCATTTCCTATGAAAATCAACGTCATCAGCCAAGCATCTTCGCTTATGATATTGCTCCTGAACACATTTATTAAAAGAAAAAGTCCCGCATGATCGAAGACATCAAAAAAACCTTATGGGCGACTGCCGATAAATTGCGTGCCAACATGGACGCTGCTGAATATAAACACATTGTTCTTGGCCTGATTTTTGTGAAGTACATCTCAGATACCTTCCAAACGCGCCGAAGTGAACTCGAAGAAAAATTTGCGGATGCGAATGATCCTTACTACTTAGGTGATGATGCAGATGCCGATCTCATCGCAGAAGAATTAGAAGACCGCGATTACTACCGCGAGGTCAACGTATTCTGGGTGCCAGAAGCAGCTCGTTGGGAAAACCTACGTGCGCAAGCTAAACAGGCCGATATTGGTAAGCGTATCGACGATGCACTGGCTCTCATCGAAACCGAAAATCCGAAATTAAAAGGCATACTCGACAAACGCTATGCGCGTGTGCAACTCCCTGATGGTAAGCTTGGTGAGTTAGTCGATCTGGTGTCGACGATCGGTTTTGGCGAAAGCAAAGACACCGCTAAAAATCATGCTCGTGATTTGCTTGGGCAAGTCTATGAGTATTTTCTTGGCCAATTCGCTAGCGCCGAAGGAAAGCGCGGTGGGCAGTTCTACACGCCAGCGTCTATCGTCAAAACACTCGTAGCGATTCTCGCCCCGCATCATGGTCAAGTGTATGACCCATGCTGTGGTAGTGGCGGAATGTTTGTGCAATCTGAGCGCTTTATTGAAGCTCACGGTGGTAAGTTGGGTGACGTTTCTATTTACGGGCAGGAGGCCAACCCGACGACATGGCGTCTGGCCGCAATGAACTTAGCGATTCGTGGCATTGACTTTAATCTGGGTAAAGAACCGAACGATACCTTTGTGCAAAATCAGCACAAAGATTTGCGTGCGGATTTTATTCTTGCGAATCCACCCTTTAATATCAGCGACTGGTGGCATGGGAGCTTAGAAGGCGACCCACGTTGGGTATATGGCACTCCGCCACAAGGCAACGCCAACTACGCTTGGCTGCAACACATGTTGCATCATCTCAAACCAACAGGCCGCGCTGGTATCGTGCTGGCTAACGGCAGTATGAGCAGTAGCCAAAACAGCGAGGGTGAGATACGCCGTGCGATGGTCGAAGCAGACAAAGTCGAAGTCATGGTAGCACTGCCAGGCCAACTTTTCTTTAATACCCAAATCCCAGCTTGTCTGTGGTTTTTGGTTAAACAAAAAACTAAACGTCAAGGCGAAATACTCTTCATCGATGCTCGCAAACTAGGCAAGATGATTAGTCGTGTACAAATCGAATTTGGCGAAGAGGACATCAACAAAATCGCGGAAACCGTTTACGCTTGGCGTAACGATGACGACACAGCAGCAAATTACGAAGATGTTCCAGGCTTCTGCCGCAGTGTTACTTTGGCAGAAGTTGCTGAACACGGCCACGTTCTTACGCCAGGTCGATATGTCGGCGCAGAAGCATTGGAGGATGACGATGATGCTTTTGCGGACAAAATGCAGAAACTCACTGAAACCTTAGGAGAGCAAATGGCGCGAGGCGCTGAGTTAGATGCCTTGATTCGACAGAAATTAGGAGGCTTTGGGTATGAGTTCTGACGTTGTAGAACAGACGATTGCATCCTTATGTCTTTTGGTAGTTGATTGCCCGCACTCAACTCCAGCATGGACTGAATCTGGTGTAGTCGTATTACGAAACCAGAATATAAAGAATGGGAGACTTGACCAGTCTTCTCCGAGTTACACTGACGAAGCACACTATCAAGCGCGAATAAAACGCGCAGAGCCAACGACCGGCGACATTGTTATGACACGCGAAGCACCTATGGGCGATGTGTGTATGATCCCAAAGAATCTTCGATGTTGTCTGGGGCAACGACAAGTATTATTACGGCCAGATCCAAGTAAAGTAGACGGTCGCTTCCTGCTTTTCGCACTACAATCTCCGTACGTTCAACATCAAATCGGATGGAGTGAGGGTACAGGATCGACTGTAAGCAACCTTCGGATCCCTGTACTTGAAGCATTAAAAATACCAACGCCTTCGTTAGCTGAGCAAAAAGAAATTGCCATTTCTCTTGGTGCTCTTGACGACCGCATAAACTTACTAAGCGAAACAAACTCAACACTCGAAGCCATTGCCCAAGCGCTGTTCAAATCGTGGTTCGTCGATTTCGACCCAGTCCACGCCAAACAACAAGGCCGCATCCCAGAAGGCATGGACGAAGCCACCGCAGCCCTATTTCCCGACAGCTTTGAGGAATCAGAATTAGGCTTGGTGCCTAAGGGTTGGACAACCGACGCACTAAGCACTTTCTGCACTATTACCAGTGGAAAACGTCCTAATGATAGAAGTGATGAGCAGACTGAAAATGCTAAAGTACCTTTATACGGCGGTGCTGGTGTTATGGGATTTACTAGTTCTGCATTATTTAACGAAGCTAAAGTCGTAACAGGACGCGTCGGTACACTTGGAAAGGTACATATCGCATACCCACCTTTTTGGGCATCGGATAACGTTCTGGTAATAACCCCCAAAGAGCGAAATGGTTTTTTATTTGCCTTTCATTGGGTTAATTCCATTGACGTCTTAGCTTTAAATCGTGGTTCCACACAGCCTTTGCTGACCCAAAAAGACTTGGGAAACCAAATTCGTGTTTTACCCGATGGCCAGATTCTAAGTTCATTCGCTTCACTAGCCGAACCGATTTACGAGAAGATTGAATTGAATCGACGGCATATAGAATCACTTGCAGAAATACGCGATGCGTTACTCCCAAGATTAATTTCTGGCTTTTTACGTTTGCCAGACGCTCCGGCAGATTAAATAAATTCTCGAGAAAAAATGAAAATTAGCGATATCTCCAATTTGATGAAATTTGATTTTAAAGTCAGTTCGATTGGGACAATTCACTGTCAATCCTTGAAATCATCTCAAGAAGCTGAATTATTTGGGCTTGAAAAATTAACCGAGATTAGCTCTAAAGAGGTAGCACGACGTCTTTTAGAACTAATCTCTCATAAAGTGACCGAAAACGAAGAAGGAATCAAAGAAGAATCTTTACTCACGTCAGAAGATATTGCTTCAATTACTAAAGTGGAACTGGAACTATTTTCTCGAGAATTTCTAAAGAAAAACCGTTGGATGCTGAAAATTTCTGAGCATGAATTTCTAAAAAAAGGTGTCGATGAGCCAGATCTCGATTTTCTGAAACGTGTTTTTGTGCATCGAATTGAAGCGAAGAAAAATCAATATGAGAGATTGGTAAAATCGTCGCTTGGGCCGTTGTATTCAAATAAAACGCTGGCTTCATTGATGCAAAATGTTGATCGCTCACAGCAACTGAAAGACAGTATTGCACGTGCTGAAACAAAGTATCAAGGAATAGACTCCCCCAAAATTTTGACGCCACACTTCTTGCCACATCAGCAAAAAAATCCTATTCACGAAACAAACGAAATTCTCGGCGACCTAAAGCAACAGTTCGCTCTTATAAGTCCAATAGCCTCGCAATGTGCTGATTTGATCCAGAGTATGAATGACACTGCAATAAATATGCAGGCTGATTATATTAATAATGCGAGCAATAATGATGTACAAACCAAAAAAGCCATTCAGATCGCAACCCGTAGCATGTGGGTATCGATTGCCTCTTTGATTTTATCAGCCGCCTTTTCATTGTTAACCTTTATCGACTCTAAAGATTCGGAAAAGAAGAGTGCCGCACAGATAAAGGCATTTCAGACGGAAATGCAAGAAATGTTAAAGGACCAAAGGGAGGATCGAGCAGCCATTCTAAAACAACAAAATGAAGATCGTTCAGCGCTCATGAACGCGATCAAAGAAAATCAATCGAAAATGGGTAAAGGAAAGAATGATTCAAATAGCCCAAAGTCGATTAATTAAGATTTATTTACATGGAACCCTATTTAGGATTTCAGGAAATTTCATATTGTTCGGCCATATAAGAATGATATTTGCGTTTTTCTATGTTTCTCTAGCTCCCAATAAATCAAGTGTTTGAAATTTATGACCTCATCAATGGATCCCTTACTATCACTCGCCTTTTCAGTTCAATCGAATAAAGGTGTTTATGCACTATTGCTTGGCTCGGGCATTTCTCGCTCAGCTAGCATTCCAACAGGTTGGGAAATAGTGATTGAACTGGTGAGAAAGTTAGCTTTGATTTCTGAGGAGACATGTGAACCTGATCCTGTTACTTGGTACGAAGAAAAATTCGGCCATGAACCCGGTTATGCCGAGCTATTGGATAAAGTAGCTAAAACTTCTGCCGAAAGACAGCAATTGCTGCGTGCCTATTTTGAACCGACAGTCGCAGAGCAAGAAGATAAATTGAAGCAACCAACAGCTGCCCACCATGCCATCGCACAGTTAGTTGCGAACGGCTACATAAGAGTCATCATCACCACTAATTTTGATCGACTTATGGAACAAGCGCTCCAACAGGCTGGAGTGGAACCGCAAGTAATTGCGTCACCTGATCAAATCGAGGGTGCGTTGCCACTCGCGCACGCAGGCTGCTTTGTCATCAAAGTACATGGTGACTATTTGGATGCTCGCCTAAAAAATACTCCTGAAGAGTTAGAAGCATACGACCCACGATTGAATGTACTACTTGATCAAGTATTGGATCAGTTCGGACTAATCACATGTGGCTGGTCCGCTGATTGGGATGTCGCACTGCGCAATGCGATAGAAAGAGCGCCTTCGAGACGCTTTACAACTTACTGGACTTCTAGAGGAGCACCAAGTGAAACAGCTAGTACTCTAGTTCAACACAGGAAAGGACAACTTATTTCGATTACGGATGCTGATCATTTTTTTACTAGACTTCAAGAAAAGGTCGAAGCTTTAGAGAAGTTTTCTGAACCACATCCGCTTTCAATCCATACTTTGTTAGCGACAACTAAAAAGTATTTAAGTGAAGACCGCTATCGGATTCGCTTGTATGACTTGATTGACGAGGAGACGACTCGTGTGATCAAGCAACTGAATGGATCTGGCCTCGGAAATATCAATCATCGGGGGAATGTCGGTAGTGCAGACATAACCACACAGGTTCGAAAGTACGATGCTGCTTGTAAGTCATTGGTTGCGATGGCTGCAGTCTGTGGTCAATGGGGTAGCGTAGATAACATCAATATTTGGCAAAGGGTTCAACAACGCTTCTACTCAGCTACCGGATCGAATGGCAACGTCTTACTTCTAGAATATCAGCGATACCCGATTAGTTTAATTACCTATGCCTGCTGCCTAGGTTCGACCTTGCCTGGAAATTTTGAGCTTATTTTGGGTTTAGTTACCACCAATTTCAAGAAGCCTGACTGCAAAGAGCAAGCCGCCATTGAAATTGTGCCGCCGTTTTGTATGTTGAGTCATGCACAAGACGGGGGACGATTATTAGAAGGTCTAGATAAACGTTATGCACCTTTGAATGATTGGCTTCACGATGTACTGTTAGGTCAGATTGGTCATCTATTTTCCTCAGCTGAAGAGTTTACATATGCATTTGATCGGGTTGAGATCTTACTAGCACTTGCTTTCGGTGCACATGGAGCGAACAGTTTTCAAAGAACATATCGACCACCGGGAAGTTTTGGCTATAGATTCTCAAATCGGGAAAAAATAATTTCCGAAATTATCGAATCATTGAAAGATTTTGAAAATGAAAGTCCATATATAACAAGTGGGCTAATAGGTGATACAGCCGATACTTGTCGTGAACAGATTCGTATTCTCAATGAATTTATTGGTCGGCTCAATTGGCATTGATTCAAATTTAAACAAACAGGTTTGCAAAAGCACTTTCTACTCTTAGCTAGTAAGTCACCAATCAACTTAAGAGAAATTAAAAACAATGATCGACAACTATTTGAATGACGATGCGAAGAAATACTTTAGCACAATTGATACGGATGAAAATCGTGATTGGGTCTGGCGATTTATTGCAATACTTAAGCAACGTTTTCCGAAAGCTGACCACTGGGTTACTGGTGGTGTTAAGTTCACCTACACAGATATCCGAATAGGTAAAAAAACACCGAATTTAGCTAGTGGATCGCCGGTCATGTATTTTCGTTTAAGCGGAAGTTCCCCTCTGTTTTCAATCCATGAAATGATCAGGCAAACTCTTGAAGATTCGAATATTAAATTTGAAGTCGCTCGTCCCGAAATTCAACGCACCGATGAACAAATAAACGCATGGCTTGATCAATATGAACAAGCTATCCTTTCGGTGAAGCAGAAACATTTAGAAGGACATGGTTACAATCCAATTGCTTATAAACTACCAGATGATGGCAACGAGGAAGTAATTGAGGCCCAATTACAAGTTAAGAAACTTTCACAAATTGATTCAATTTCCCCCCTTAATCAAATCTTATATGGCCCACCTGGCACTGGGAAAACATACTCCACTATCGATGAGTCTTTACGTATTCTTGATCTTCAATTTTATAAAGAAAACATAAGTAATCGGGAAGTGCTGAAAAGACGCTTTGATGAATTTGTTACGAGCGGTCAAATCAGATTTACGACATTTCATCAGAGCTTTAGCTATGAGGACTTTGTCGAAGGTTTACGAGCAATTAACAATGATGACAAACAATTGGAATATGTCGTTGAACCTGGGATATTCAAGCAGGTCTGTGATGATGCACGCACGCAAAATATAGCAAGCGACATCGGAACCAAGAAAAATCCAAATATTTGGAAGATTTCTATTAACGGAACTGGAGAGAGTGCGACCAAATCATATTGCATCGAGCATGGAGAGGCGCGAATTGGTTGGGGGCAGACTGGGGACCTCAAGATTAACGGCAAAGATTCTGAATACTTCAAGGGAGTGGGTACAAGTAACCAAGGCACACTAGAGTATTTCTCCGACGAGATTGAGGACGGAGACATTATCCTATGTATACAATCTGCACAAAACATTGGAGCCATTGGCGTAGTCGTTGGAGATTATCTATATGAAGAGCATGTTCCATCCGAAGTACGAAGTACCTATCAACATGTTCGCAAAGTAAATTGGCTGTATCGTGATCTCGACTTATCTGTGCTTCCGCTTAATTCGAATAAACAATTTACGCTCAAAACGGTGTATTCGATCACACGGTTTTCTTGGGGCGATTTATTAGCGTATCTAGAACAATCAGGCATAAAGCCCTCAAATTCAGCGCAAAAAACAGTTGGCACCGAACCACGCGTTTTAGTAATTGATGAAATAAATCGGGGAAATATCTCTCGGATTTTCGGGGAATTGATCACGTTGATCGAACCATCGAAGCGTGCTGGCGCTGAGGAAGCGTTAAGCGTCACCTTACCTTATTCTAAGAAACCATTTAGCGTTCCATCAAACGTCTATTTAATTGGCACGATGAATACTGCTGATCGATCTCTCGCAGGATTGGATATAGCCTTACGCCGTCGTTTTACATTTAAAGAAATGCCTCCAAAGCCAGAAGAGCTGGAGGGAGTAGACGTCGAAGGTATCAACATCGCTTCTTTGTTAAGAACCATGAATGAACGGATTGAAGTATTGCTTGATCGAGATCATTGTCTAGGACATGCTTATTTTATGCCACTGAAACATGCAGAAAAGAAAAATTTAATTCAACTGAAATCGATTTTTAGCCAACAGATTTTGCCACTCCTTAAAGAATATTTTTTCGAAGATTGGGAAAGAATTGCTTGGGTTCTAAATGATCAAAACAAAAGTGACGATAATCATAAGTTCATACTCAAAGCCTCAAGCAATCTAGATGAGCTATTCGGCAATAAGGTAACCAGCTCGCTGCAGAATATAGACCAGCGTTGGTATCTCAATCAACAAGCGTTTGACGATATCAACAGTTATCGATTGATTTTGGGAGCGAATCAGTGAACATTGTTGTCGTTCGTGAATATGCCCGATTGACTGTTGATGAAGTCAAACCATCGCTAGATCAAGCGACGGTTTCATCGTCTGCATTTAATTGGCTATGCACGTTCGCAGCTTCGTTTACAACCAATGGCGCAAATTTATTGCAGATCGAAAACACGCGTTGGCTCAGGCTAGACAACTTTGTTGGTGTCGTTCAAACACCTTGCGGCACACTACTTGAGATCTTACCTAAGCACACTGAATCAATTGAATCTGGAGCGAGTGCTCGCGAATTACTCATCAAAATGCTGACGGTAGCGCTTGATCTCCCGGTAAGAAATGCTACCCAGACAGGAATCGCGACGTTTAAGCACTCACTCTTAGAATGGGTCATGAGCCAATTTGTACACTGTTTGGATCATTTGATCAAAAAAGGCTTGAGATTCGACTACCAACGTGTGGAAGAAGAACAGCGATTTTTGAGAGGCCAGCTCGATACTGTAAGGCAAATGCGTCAGCCGCCGGGTCGAGCACATATCTTCAATATACGTCATGATATTTTTACGCCCGATCGACCAGAAAATCGTTTGCTGAAATTAGCTCTGATGCGGATTTGTAAGACAACGCAGCAAGCAAATACCTGGCGCCTATCTCATGAACTCGCTGGCCTGCTTGCAGAAATACCTGAAAGCAAAAATAGCAATGCCGACTTTAGACTATGGAAGTCAGATCGGCTAATGGCTCACTATCAGCCCATACGAATTTGGTGTGAATTAATCTTGGGGGAACATATGCCTCTTGCCATGCGCGGAAAAACTCAAGGTATCAGCATGCTTTTCCCGATGGAGAAGTTGTTTGAGCGTTATGTTGAAGTCCAATTACAACAGCAATTGCCAGCGCATTCAACGCTTACTGCACAGGCTCGAAGCAAATCACTATGCCAGCACAATGGTCGCGATATGTTTCAGTTGCGGCCTGATTTCATCATTAATAGAGATAAGAAGATTTGTTTAGTGATGGATGCAAAATGGAAACTGATCTCATCACAGGATATTGAAAACAAATATGGCTTAAGTCAGGCAGACTTTTATCAGCTTTATGCCTATGGTCATAAGTATTTGAATGGACAAGGTGAATTGATTTTGATTTACCCAGCGCATGAGAAATTTAAAGATCAATGTCTAAACGCATTCGAGTTCTCGGATAACCTAAAACTATGGGTTGTACCATTTGATTTAGAGACTGATACTTTTGCATTACCTGAACACATTACTAGTGAAGTATTTTTACCGATACTTAAAGCGGGATAATTTTTATGATGACCGAAGACCAATTAGAACAAGAAACATTAAGCTGGTTGTC
Source organism: uncultured Undibacterium sp. (assembly GCA_963512475.1). Classification (GTDB taxonomy): domain Bacteria; phylum Pseudomonadota; class Gammaproteobacteria; order Burkholderiales; family Burkholderiaceae_D; genus Undibacterium. The sequence continues at coordinate 13,036 of CAUPNA010000028.1, read as the reverse complement.
CGAAGTGGGTTATACGAATTTGTATGGTCCAGATATTTCCGTCGATGGAAATGCACCTGAACGTAGCAACTACGTTCAAGTCGTCTTGGTAGAACGCTTAAGATCTGCGATAGCTCGTTTAAATCCTGAGATACCTTCAGGTGCGCGTGAAGATGCGTTGCAGAAAGTATTGAATTTAGATACGCCTGTTCTGCTTTCGGCAAATCGCAGCTTTCATCGCTTACTGATTAATGGAGTTCCTGTTGAATATCAGAGAGATGGCGAGACACGAGGCGACTTTGTACGCTTGATGGATTTTTCCGAAAGTGGAATCGAATCAAATGAATGGTTGGCGATCAACCAATTCTCTATTAAGGGCGCTAAGCATACACGTCGCCCTGACATCATCTTGTTTGTGAATGGTTTACCTTTGGTTCTATTGGAGCTTAAGAATCCTGCTGATGTGAATGCTGACATTTGGAAGGCGTACGATCAAATAGAAACTTATAAAGAGCAAATTCCTGACGTATTTCAATATAACGAGATTTTGGTTATTGCTGATGGAAGTGAAGCTCTACTAGGTTCTTTATCAAGCAACGCTGAACGATTTATGTCTTGGCGCACGATCGATGGCGTGACACTGGATCCACTTGGACAATTTAACGAGTTAGAAACCTTGGTGAGAGGGTTACTTGCGCCGTCTTACCTTCTAGACTTTTTACGCTTCTTCGTACTGTTTGAAGATGACGGTACCTTGGTCAAAAAGGTCGCTGGTTACCATCAATTTCATGCAGTGCGATCGGCGATTACCCAAGTAGTCAGCGCATCACGACCAGGCGGTAGTCACAAAGGCGGGGTCGTTTGGCATACGCAAGGTTCTGGTAAAAGTATCACGATGACTTGCTTCGCTGCGAGGGTGATGCGTGAAGCTGCGATGGAAAACCCAACAATCGTGGTCATCACTGATCGAAATGATTTAGACGGTCAGCTGTTTGGGGTGTTTTCTTTGTCGCAGGATTTATTGCGAGAGCAACCGGTACAAGGTGAAACTCGCCAAGACCTCAGAGCGAAATTGGCCAATCGACCTTCTGGCGGTATTGTGTTTGCAACGATACAGAAATTTATGCCCGGAGCTGATGAAGATACGTTTCCGGTTCTTTCAGAACGGAGCAATATCGTAGTCATTGCCGACGAAGCACATCGAACCCAATATGGCTTTGAAGCAAAGCTCAAAACGACAAAAGCAAAAAAAGCTATTTCGCCAGTTGGTAGTGCTAATAGTGCTGAATATGCAAACGTTGCACAGGAAGAGGCAGCCTACACGACAAAGTATCAAGTCGGCTACGCACAACATTTACGTGATGCTCTGCCTAACGCAACCTTTGTAGCCTTTACCGGTACGCCAGTTTCGGCAGAAGATCGCGATACGCGTGCCGTATTCGGTGACTACATTCATATTTACGATATGCAGCAGGCGCGCGATGATGGCGCGACTGTGGCTATCTACTATGAGTCTCGTTTAGCCAAGCTGGGCCTGAAAGAATCAGAGTTACCCAATATCGATGAAGAAGTTGATGAATTAGCAGAGGATGAGGAAGAAGATGAGCAAGCTCGCTTGCGCAGTCGTTGGGCTGCCTTAGAACAAGTGGTTGGTGCGCAGCCACGCATTGAACAAGTTGCCGCTGACTTAGTGAATCACTTTGAAGAACGAAATAAAGCGCAATCTGGAAAGGCAATGGTTGTGGCAATGAGTCGCGAGATTTGCGTGCACCTCTACAACGCAATTGTCTCGCTCCGACCTGAATGGCATAACGAAGACCCAGAGCAAGGTACGATTAAAATCGTCATGACTGGCTCTGCCAGTGATAAACCACTATTGCGTCCTCACATCTATTCAAAACAGATTAAAAAACGCCTTGAGAAGCGATTTAAAGACCCTGCAGATCCATTACGATTAGTGATCGTGCGCGATATGTGGCTCACTGGCTTTGATGCGCCATGTGTGCATACACTTTACGTTGACAAGCCCATGAAGGGTCATAACTTGATGCAAGCTATTGCTCGAGTTAATCGCGTGTTCAAAGACAAGCAAGGTGGCTTGGTCGTTGATTACATCGGTATTGCTAACGACCTTAAGGTTGCGCTCAAAGAATATACCGCCAGCAAAGGGCGTGGACGTCCAACCGTGGATGCTCATGAGGCCTATGCGGTTCTAGAAGAAAAGCTAGACATTCTAAGAGCACTTTTGCATAGCTTCGACTACAGTGACTTCCTAACTGGTGGGCACAAAACGTTAGCAAAAACTGCCAACTTTGTATTGGGTATCAAAGATGGCAAAAAACGTTTCTGCGACACAGCACTCATGATGTCAAAGGCATTTACACTTTGCTGCACATTGGACGAAGCAAAAATAGTGCGCGAAGAAGTGGCTTTCTTCCAAGCTGTCAAAGTGATCCTTACGAAGAAGGAAATTAGTCAGAAAAAGAAAACCGATGAGCAGCGTGAATTAGCGATACGGCAGATTATTGGATCCGCCGTAGTTTCCGAAGAGGTCGTTGATATCTTTAATGCGGTTGGGCTAGAGAAACCCAACATCGGTATCTTGGATGACGACTTCCTGAATGAAGTGCGGAATCTTCCAGAGAAAAATTTGGCGGTTGAGTTACTTGAACGTCTATTGGAAGGTGAAATTAAGTCGCGTTTTTCTAACAATGTCGTTCAAGGAAATAAGTTCTCTGAACTACTCAGCAATGTCATCAAGCGCTATCAAAACAGATCAATTGAGACTGCTCAGGTCATGGAAGAATTAATTGCCATGGCGAAGAAATTTAAAGAAGCCGCAGACCGCGGAGCGGATCTTGGTTTGAACGAGGACGAATTGGCCTTCTATGATGCGCTGGCAAACAACGAAGAATCAGTGCGCGAGTTGGGTGATGAGACTTTGAAAAAAATCGCTCATGAGCTGGCGGAAAATCTACGCCAAAACGTGAAAGTTGATTGGGCCGAACGTGAGAGCGTAAGAGCGAGTTTGCGGCTGATGGTTAAAAGAATTTTGCGTAAGTATAAGTACCCGCCTGATCGAGCTGAAGAGGCTGTGCAGTTGGTATTGCAGCAGGCTGAGATGCTTAGTGCGGAGTGGGCGTAAGAATTGATGAAGACAACACAGAATCCATTTGGATTCTTAAAAATTAGAATAGAAGTGGCTTTGAAATGACTGAAATTTCTGAAAACGTAGAGTGGTTCATAAGCGCCATTATTTCTTTACCAAGAGACTCTCCAGTTCCTATTGGCACCCCTGGCTATAATACCTATACATCGCAGAAAGCACATTGGTTGGGATGGTTAAATCCGAATTCAGGTACAGGCACTTATGTTCGCGCCTCCAATCCAAATCGAGATGCACGAGATATCTACAATAGAATTGTGGAGCCCAAAATGCTACTTTGGCTAGCGGAGGCTGCGGGAGTTTGTCCTTCGCTGGTAAACTCCGCAAAGGAAGATGCATCTCAAAAAATGAAGCTTGCTAGCAAGTCAGCTGCGATTCGCAAGCATATCCCATGGAAGATAATCGTTGAGGCGTTACAAGCCAAATAGTTGCTCAATTTTTGCCTAACATAAATGTCAATAAACGCGGGCAATTCTATCTTTCGTTTGGAAAAGGCTGAGCGTTCCTCGAGTCGATAGAAGTGAAATTAATTTTTTGTTTGGCCGGTCAGATTTAGTACTTTTCGTGATCGCATCGAAGACGTCTAGGCAATATGGCCTGAGGCTGCTTACTTTATAGAATCGTAATGCTCTATTGCCAATACAACTCTGTCCAAAAGAGGCTTCAGTCCATCGAAATTTATTTTGGTCTTTTGAGCTGAAATCACGTGTGTAGCAAAAGCATCTTTACTTAAATCCTTTTGGTCATCGCGATCTTTCATTGTGTTAAAGCTTCTACCGTTATGCTCAATCAACCTATCACGATCTGTAAAGAAAGCCTCAATATCACTTTTAGCTCCACTTAAATGCGGAGTCAATACTAAATATAGGTTCTTTACTATATGTATAAAATCAGCATTACGTACATCTTTCTTCAAACTTAAAGTCGTTGGAAAAATACTGGCAGAAGCCTGCTTAGAAACCCATTCAATCAAATCTTTAGGACCACTATCATTATCAACAACAATAATCACTGGATGTTGATTGGTTGAAGCTTTAAACCGCTCAAAATTTTTCTCATAACTTCTTGCGAATCCATGTAAATAGTCGGCGCCTCCATATAGTTCCAATAAGAACTTGGTTCTTGCCGAGTAGTTTACGAATTTGACCAATAACTGATATGCAGATGTGGCAGTTTTCGTGAAACCAAGTCTCGGATACGCGCTTGCAAGGATATTTATTGCCGATTTCAAATACAAATTATCTGTATGTCCCTCTGTCAAAATTGTAGGCATATTGGCAGAGTGAAATAATCGATAAAATAAAAACTCACTAAAAGTCTTTTCTCGTCCGTTTAAAAGATGCTTTTTATTTTTAGTTACTTCTCTTAGTTTGTAGTTTGGTTCTAAAGGTTGTTTCTGCCGTAATCGATTGTAATGATCGACTTGATCAATAAAGTTGAGCTGCCCCTCAAGCTGATTGATATTACCCGGCAATGTTGCCCCACCTGAACTCACTGTAAAAGACCCAGTACTAAATAGACTAAAACACTGTGCCCTTGCTGTACGCCAGTATTCTCTCCGGGTATTCGGTTTTTTATTTACAACCAAACCTGTGACGTCTTGCCGAGAATCTCTAAATTGAATCCGAGTCTTCTTATGATTTATTGCAAAGCCAGACCTTGTAATTTCAGAACGTAGTTTCTTCCCTGTGACATAATTGCCATCCTCATTCCCCATAATTCTCATAGGGAAAACATTCTCACGCGACGAAAAAGTTAGATCGTCAGCATACCTACTATAGGTACAGGAATTCGATTTAGCTAAGGAAGCGAGTCGAATATCTAAAGCATGAGTTATTAAATTCGTTATAACTGGTGAACATGGACTGCCTTGCGGTAGTTCATTGTTGTAACAAGCAATTTGTGCGATCACCGTTGCGATGCCTGAATTTAGTTTGAAATTTTCATTCTTGATAAAAAATCCTCGAACTCTACCAAAATTGAAACTACCAAAAAAATTTTCCAAGTCTATATTTAAGACATTTTTCTTACCCAAATGCATCATGGCGTTTGTAATAATTGATCTTTGCCGCTCAAACCCATGCGAAAGCGATTGCTGTTTGATATGAGCATTGCTGTATTTTATTTTGAGTATTGTTGAAAGCTGCGCTGTTTTTTTTGATAATCTCGCCTCGGGAAATTTTTCTGCGTTAATTTCATCCAAGCAATCAAAAAGCAAATTGGAAAGTGCTGATTGAAGAGTTTTTAGCGTCCCGCTGGGAGCATTAATCAACCGTTGACCACCATTTTTTTTGGCGATCGTGAATTGGTTATACTGATTTTCAGGTTTAATTATGTAGAGGGAATGTGTCAGTGTTGAGGGCTTTACTCCAAGCAATCTCGCCAATTCTGGTTTTGTCGAAATTTTTCTTAATGCGTCCAATCTACTCATGAGACATCACTTAAATTAGTGGCGGTTTATGGGCACTCTTACGCAACGTCAAGTGGTTATGATGACATGCTAATAGGGGTCTTAAAGGGCAATCCTCGCGGACGTTTTTTTCACTGATTGCGAAACGCAATCCAAAATCTGCCCATAAACCGATTCAAATGATAACACAATCAAACCAGTGTCTAATCCATAAGCTACTATTGAATCAATGACTAAAGCGACAAAGCTCATAGTTATGATGAGCACTTACACATTCGATTTCAGAAACGAAGATCGCGAGGACATTTCAAATTTGAAAGGAGTCTGTTAAAGGTGTGCCCTTACAATACTATCCGAAGAATTTTATTGAATCTAGAGTTGCAAAGATTTTTGAAAACCCAAGCTCATCAACGCCTCTCGTTCCTCCTTCTTTAAGGTCTTCACTGCCCAGATGAGAATATGACGCGGTCGTGAAGAAGCAACATATGCAAATCGAGCACCTTCGGATGTCGGACTGCCCAACCATTCCTTCCAGTGCGCCTGCTCCCCCTGCCGACTACTTGACACTAGCATTGTCAAATCGTGGGTCTCCCCTTTCACTTCGTGGATAGTTGCCAATCGACGTTTTTCGATGCAAGGATCTTGTGACGAAACCACAGCTTCGACTAAAGTCGAACCTAATCCCGAAGGAGTGCGATGCTGTCGTGCAATTAACGCCTTGAGGATTTTCTTACAGTCAGGATTCGGACTTGAAATTGTCTCTAACCTAGAAAGCGCCTTTTTGTGTAAGGCACACCAAGCTGACCACGTGATGGACTGCTTTGCCAAACCTTCCTTTACAAACACGGACAAGCAGTCAGAAAGGAATCTATGCCATTCAAATGCAGACTGCATTTCCTCAGGCCTCCAAAAAGCTTCTCTGCCTTTTGTATTCTGCTGGATGCACTCCTCTGCCAAATATTGGGAAAACGCAGACAAAGCATTATATAAATCACCGGGGCGACTGCGCACAAAATTCGCTATAGCAGCCGCGAGCATCTGTACTGTCCCCCGCGCCACTTCTCCCACGCGCATCTTGTGCAAAGTACTATATCCACGCGCCACGATCACCGATCGGTCATGACTTGCCGCCAGTTCATCAAAAATACCCAACGCTTCGCTAGGACAATCTCGATACTCGACCAAGTAACAGGTTGTTTCTGCGTAATCAGTCTGTCCTTTAACCTTGTCCGATCTGATAAGTGCGCCGTGCAAATCAACGATATTTTGGCCGCTGCGGAAATTCTGCTGCAACAACAAATCCTTGCAACCAATTTTACGTACGAAATTTGCTACATCGATAGGGTTACAATTCCGAAATAGATAGATCGCTTGCTCTAAGTCTCCGATCAGGTGAAAACTCACACCTTTCGACGCGAGCCTGTCAAAGATCTTGATTTGATCCTTCGACAAATCCTGACACTCGTCAATCATAATATGTGGGTATCGTGCTACTAGACGGCGCACATACTCATCAAACTTATCGTTACTCAGTATCTCTAGAGCAAACTGCTCCACATCCTTATAAGTAGCGAAACCGTTAGCATTAAAAGCCGCTTTCGCCTCTATCAGATCATCGATCTGGTACTGTTCTAAACTTAGTGAGTTCAATTCCCGTTGTCTAGCCAACACGGGATGCCGAAAGACGAACCTGCTCGCGGCCGGGTCCCAATCAAAACGATTAGCCGAAACGCGCTCATGGCAGATTTTGTACTTTGTCCGATGAAAGCAAACCGCGTACTCATCCATCAAACGAATCGAAAAATCCCCGTCGAGCCCCTTGTAACTCGTCAATCGATGAGCGAGCTGGTTGACAATTTTCTTTAAAAAAAAACTGTCCACTGTCCCCACAAAGTGCGGGAAAGTACTGCGACTTCCCCGCCGAGCGCGAGTAATGCGCTCCTCTAGTTCATGCGTTGCACTGCGCGAGAATGACAGCACCGCAATTCCCGCCGGAAAGTGTGACCACCCACGCGCTTCCTTCGCAACCTTAGCCGCAATGACTTCAGTCTTACCACTTCCAGGGCAAGCACGAAGATAGACATTGTTTGTGAGCGGCTCCTCAATGTATGCGATCTGATCTTCGGAAAAATCCATCGTTATAACCCTTAAAGCTTACAGCTCCATTTAATAGCATCCGAGATGTAGCGGGGAACTACAAGGCATCCAGAGCTATTGGCAACCTCGTCTGCGAGCAGTTGGGCAAACAGTCCTTTTCCCATATTATCGTTCTCTATCAATTCTAGAAGATCGAATGCGGCATCCGCCTTCTCGGCAGGCTTTGCTGCAGTCCAATCGATGCTCGGTTTGCTCAGTTCAGCTAGGCGCTCCTTATTTTTTCCATTCGATTCCCACGCGTCGTACATAACTTTTGCCATCATTGTGATGTTTCCGCCTCCCATTGCAAGGTCGTATTCAAATGTCTTATACAATCCGACAAAGAGGCGAGCATTTTCAGACGTAGCGATTTGTGGGATCAACTCCAGAGCGTGGTTGGTTCCATTGCGCATGTTGCCCACATGTGGTTTGACATCTACCACTTCGTCCTTTCCACCGATGTTCACCTTGTCTGTCTTGGGCGGGTCGAGATCTGTCAGGCCTGCGCAACGCACTGGTATGTTGGTGCCGGAAACAGCGGGATCAATATTGCAGAATAACTGCATGAAGTGTTTGAAGTAAATGCCATTTAGATTGATGACACTCACTCCCAAATCTTGCAAGCTTTGCTTCCCTGCTGGCTGCGTTTTTAAAACGACCTTCGCCAGTTCAGGCAACAGAATTGCCTCCGCAATACCTTCCACAAACAACAACCCACGTGCGAAAAGGAGGTTGGACTTCGTGACATCCAGCCATCGATTCACGAAACGCTCGCTTTTATTCGCTAAACCACATTCAGCGAGGCGGGTAGCGATCGGCGGTGTCCCGGTAGTCATATGCACAATAGCATTTATCGGCACCGCAGAAGCAAGTACTGTAGAGTGGGTGGTCACGATGACCTGAACGCCTGTTTTCTGCGCTGTTTCGGCGAGGTAGTTCAGAAGACGCGTTTGTAGCTGAGGATGCAAATGCGCCTCCGGCTCCTCAATTAGCAGGAGGTGGAAGAATCCGTTGTCCTGGCCACGTAGTTTCGATTCAAGATGCAACTCAGCTAAGATAGAAGCGATGTAAATCAAATTATTGTAGCCCAAGCTGTTTTCATTCAAGCTGCGAAACTGGCTAGCATCCACTGCTGACAAGTCCGGAAAATACAACAAACGCAAGCTCTCAACAATGCGCGAGAAATCAATCTCCGAAAACTGAACTCGTGTACCCTGCGCTAGGCTCTCACCTATTGCGGACCTAAGACTATCCGAAATCAGGGCATTGGCTTTTTTGATCTCGTAATCGTCGCTCTCCGCCAACTCTTTATTAAATTCCTTTACTTTTCCTACCAGTGGATGATCCGTCTCGTCCTTCTCGTGTTTCAGTAAGTCCTCCTTGCAGATGACTTTCAGCAACTTCCCCAGCCGCGAACGAGAACCGTTTGACAACCTTTCTTCCGCGTCCCGCAGGGGCGGCATATAAATGCAACGGATCAGGTCGAGAACCTCCGGCTCTACCGCAGACTTGGACTTGCCGGCCCACAGTGTGCGCTTATGTCGACCACGGTATTCACGGTTCTCAACATGCAAATGCAGTTTTATATTGTGATCTATATCTTCCCAAGTTATGAATGCGAGTTTCTCGTGAATGTCCAAATCGGAAAATGTCGCTGAGACTCTGAAGCCCGGGGCACGCACGTCACCGACGGCAAAGCCGAGGTGAAAATCCTGATCGTCAACGGCATAGCGCCCGGCTTCCGAATCAACGAACAACTGCCGGAGGGCGCTAATGACCCCAGTCTTACCAGCGCCGTTCTCGCCAACCATTACCGTCAGCCCTTTGTTCAATTTTATTGTGAATGGCTTATTGAATGCTCGGAACCCTTCGACCATCAGTTCGTTAATATACATGCTAGCCCATTCTCGATATCAAAAAATAAAACACTATCACAAGCGACAATAGCTCACCATAAAACGCTTCAGGTACTACAACAAATTCGGCTAAAAATATTGTTGCTATGCAGATAATAGTCAGATGGATCTCAAAATTTTTTAGATTAAGCATTTTACCGATCTCTTTCGCAACCAGTGTGCAAAGAGTGTTCAACTGCGAATTCATAGTGAAACTATTTTGTGATGTGCTACCAATTTTTTCGCCGAAAATAAAAATCGAAAATACTTTCGGTTCTATGTCGTGCAGTTCGCAATCTTGTTAGCTACAGTGTCGCAGTGCCAGTACGGCACTAACATTTTTTGAAAGGATCTACCATGAACAATAAATCAAATACCCCTTCGGGAAAAGTATCCCCAATGACAAACGCAGCTGCTGCTAGAATCCAAAGCGCAACAGCTAAAGCAAGTAATGGCACAGTAAATCGAGGGAGCTTTGCTGCACGTGCGCAGAGTACCGCGTCCAAAGGAAGCAAACGCTAATACATAATATGGGCGGCAGCGCCGCCCGTTAGCTAACTATGAAAAATACAATTTGCCCTACCTTGGGTCATCTATTAAGAGAACTAATCAAAGCCGGCGGTTATCGTGGCTGCCTCATTAATCAAGGCCTGGATAAGGATTTGGACGATTTGGCGGTTGATGCTAAAACTCGTCAAAGTAAGATATTCGATCTGATGACTGGAATTGAAACTGTTTTTTTTAGCGCACTTGAAGCTGATTGCGGAGTTGAATGGTCTCAATTCCTTAAGAAATCTTGGATTCGTACTCGCGGCACCTTTCAACTTCTCGCACAGAAAGTCGATTTTAGTCCAATGCCAAAAGGGGAAGGGATACAATCCTTCAACCAAAAGTTCTCAGTACCAATGCTATCTAGATTCGTAAGCCTGACGGGGAGAGAATTTAGAAATATAAACGTTGCCACTTTTCTTCTTTCCCCCTTCAAATCTTGGTTAGATCTGGCATCGTATCAGACTGGCCAAACCCAAAATAAAATTCTCGATAATCTTACTTTAGCAGTCAATGCGGATCCTCGGACGGTTGAACGGTGGCTGGCCGGAGAGTCCATCGGGAAAATTTCATGGCCTTATAAGCCTATTGTTACATTAGCGATTGGTAACTCAGTATCCGATGAAAATATTCGACTTCTTTCTGGTTGGCTGATTTTTACTTGTGCTATTCAATCGCTGACAATTGATACACGGTTAAAAATCCTTAGCTACCTGACATCAAAAGAGTCCGATTCTTGGACGCTTGAATCGGCAATACATCAATTAAATCAGGACGCGTTTCGTTTCGGTGACCTACCAATTCGCAAAAAAGCACTCCCGTTGCTTGATGAAATTCAACTACTTTTTTCGACTAAGCCTAGAAACGATACAGCGCTAAAAAATCGGCTGACCCAATTCGAGACATTAATTGAAAAGTCACAACCATTCATACAACCATCGTATCGCTATATTCTTGATTGGTTTTCCGCAAGACACTCCGCCCTTTGTGAAGACAAAAAAAGTGCACTTCTCCATTATTCCAATGCCATATCTGGTGCATGGTGGTTCGCTGGACCGAATCAGCATCAAGTTTTATCCGAAGGGTTGCTTCATGCAGTTGGCGTAGGCGAGAAAGACCTAGCGAATGCCTACTGGGACAAAACATTTGTTCTTGGTTTAAATCGAGCACCTAAGCGATCTCTAGACGAACAAGAAATGCGTCGACTATCGTTTGCCTTCGAAAAACAATTTTATCCACAAAAAGCAAAAGCAAGGATTCCCTCTCCTTTGCGAATATCTGAAAAGATCGACTTTTCCATCGACAGAGGCTATCTCAAGAGTCCAAATCAAAAGATAAAATTATCTGAAGGTAGAATAAGAAAAACGCCACTAATGATAGCAATTCAAGAAGGAACACTTGATCATGTAAAACAACTTGTAGATGCTGGAGCAGATCTAAACGGATATATTCCTGAATCTGGCGAAGGACCATTAACGTATGCGATGCGCAGAGCATGTGATCGCAAAGATACTAATGTGATGGATTACTTGCTCACGTTCAACCTGACGATTGAAACTGTGAATCGGCCAGCATCTACTCAACGAGAAACGCCATTAAAAATCGCCATCGAAATGGCTAACGCCAATGCTGTAACCAGACTTATTGAATTAGGAGCCGATCCAGAAGCGCCTTGCGACTATGTACCATCGGCACTTTGCTATGCAATGCTACTATTACATGGCAGCATACATCGAACAGACGACACGCAACATATAAACTACTTTAAAGGAAAAATTCCTGCGGATGCTTATGATGCGAAAGATGGAGCGGTGTTCACCAACGACCTTGTTCAACGCCGAAAGAGAATATGGGAACTTGCGAATTCAAGTGATCGAAATCGCCAAATACAAAAGGCCGTATTTGATTATTTTATACGCTCACCTGACGATCATCGAGAAGCTATCAAGGCTCTGCTCAATGGAAGAGCGAACGCAAATCGTCGATATAAAGTCGAAGCCAATCATTTATCAGAATGGACACCGACCTTATTTGCAGCTCAGGTTGGCGATTTGAATGTGTTCAAGATGTTGATCGAGCACAAAGGAGATCCCAATTTAACACTGATGCCTCCAAACGGACTTGAACACTTTGACGCACTTTGGGTTGCTGTTGGTCACGGAAGGCATGCGATAGTTTCCTACTTATTGGAGCACAACCGAAGTTTGTTTCGCTAGAACCGCAATCACGCTCTATGCGTATAAAAATTCCTAAAATGTATACATGTCAATCTCGATATATATAGAAATCTCTATTTTTCATATATTTCAAAATTGGAGAAAAGAACTCTATTTTTCAGGAAAGATCTATTTTTTCTAGGAAAGGACTTTATTTTACTAGAACACTACAATCGCAAACGTCGGCATAGCTATCTCAATCAAATGAGTCCCCTAGCATTCGAGCAACGCCAATTTGGAAGTTAAGTGTTGTCTATGAAATCAGGGGAAGTCCAAGATTTCACCAGCAATTTCGCAGCGTCTATTAGTCAAGAAATCCCTAATATCGCGAATCGATTAATTTCAGATACATCGTATGGGACATAGTATCGCGCCAGAAATACTTTGTTTGTATCCGAATTTAATAAGTATTCTCGCTTAATAAAGTCATAAACTGAGCTCTATATTTTGCGCGGCTTTCAGAAGCACGGAATTAAAAAAGGTCGAAAATAAAGTCGTGAACAAACATCCAATTTCACCAATTATTTTGATCTTTTCTTCAATTTGTTAAACAGCGCAGTTATTTTTCCAGTTTTTGTTAGTTTCAGCACACTGGAAAAATGCTTCAATACGTTTCGGGCTAAGGCTGTAAAGAAATGTGTATGATAAATATCCGCAGTGATTACTGGAAAGTGTTGCACGCTGT
>CAUPNA010000027.1:0-31855 GCA_963512475.1 uncultured Undibacterium sp. | reverse complement strand
TCATGTTTTGATTGATCATTGCAGCCTCAGTTGGGCGATCGATGAAAACATGTCAGCATCAGGGCCGCGCTTCAAAGGTAAGACGCCGGACGATTGGCGCAACGGCACCAGCCACCACATCATGTTCTCGAACAATATCGCGGCCGAAGGCTTGGCTGAAGCCAGTCATAGCAAAGGTGAACATTCCAAAGGCAGCCTGGTGCATGACAACATCACACAGATCGTTTTCTACCGAAATATCTGGGCACACAATGTCGAACGAAATCCACTGCTCAAAGGAGGTGTACAAGCCAGTGTGGTTAATAGTCTGATCTATAACCCACGCGCCAAAGCCATTCACTACAATTTGATGGCATTAGAGTGGGGCGAGCATGCGTATCAGTTGGGTAAATTGAATGTGGTCGGCAATGTGATGCGCGGCGGCCTTTCCACGAAAAAGGGATTGCCTTTGATAAGCCTCGGTGGTGATGGTGATTTGGCGTATTTCGAGAAAGACAATATCGCGGTTGATCAATTCGGTGCGCCATTGCCTTTGTTAGGAAGCTATGGTCAGACGCGTGCTCAGTTGTTGTTGAGAAATGCACCTATCGATTGGCCTGATGGCTTACAAGCGATGCCAGCTAAAGATGTCGAAACCGAATTGCTGCGATATGCAGGCGCTCGTCCTTGGGATAGAGACGCAGACGATATCCGCATACTTTTTTATATCGCTGAAGGTCGTGGAACGATCATCAATGACGAACGTGAAGTCAGTAGCTATCCGAAAGCAAAGATGACGCAGGCTGCATTTAATGAACATGATTGGGATATGGCGACTGGAATACCGAAAGCGGCATCGCGATGAATGAGCGCAAGTATCAAGTTAGGCGCGGATGGTTTTATGCATGAGATGAGTTTGCTAGCTTGGATAATCTGTGCACTCGCGATTTTGATTACGGGTATTTCGAAATCCGCATTTGGAGGCGCATTGGGAGGCGTAGGCGTACCTTTGATGGCCATGTTTTTATCTCCGCGATTGGTCGTCGCAGTTTTATTACCGATACTGTGTGTGATGGATGTATTCGGCGTGAAGGCCTATTGGAAAAAGTGGTCAATGGCCGAGTTGAAAATTATCTTACCTGGTGGAATTGTCGGTATCGTTCTTGGTTCGTTTGCGATGGGCGTGTTTTCTGATAAGCACATCAAAGGCATGATAGGTGTGATTGCTGTGGCGTTTATGTTGGATAGGATGTTTCAACTGCGTCAGCGCTTGCGTTGGCACCATCAACCCGGAAAATTGTTTGCACGCGTCTGTGCCACAGTATCCGGTGTGACTAGCACGGTGGCACATGCGGGTGGTCCACCCATCTTGGTTTATTTGATGGCGAAAGATTTGGCGAAGGAACAATTCGTCGCAACTACAGCAGTGTTTTTTACTGTGGTGAATGCGGGCAAGTTATTTCCATATATTGCCCTCGTTTTTTTTACTTTGGATAGTTTGCAAATCGCAGCTTGTTTGGCGATTTTTGCACCGCTCGGTGTGTGGATGGGCTTGCATGTACTGCGGGTGATTCCGGAGCGTTATTTCTATTCCTTGGCAACTGGTTTGCTCGGAATTTCTGGTATTAAGTTGATTTACGACGCAATGTGATTTGTCCTGAGTGAACTGCTCTGTAAATTCAATACCCTCATCATCAGACCGTGTGATTAGCACGGTCTGATGATATCGAAAGAAAATTACGTCGATAAAGTCTCGGTGTAAGTTTTACCGTTAATCTTAATATTTTCTAGTTGAAGATTTTGTACATGATGCAAAAACCATGGTGCATTTTGATTGCGCACTGTACCGAAATCACAGTTGCGAATACTGACATTCTGTATCGGTAAAATCGCTTGTTTCGTCTTGCCGTTATAGCTCGATGCGACAGGTCCTAATAAGACGAAGGCTTGATAAGCAGAGTAATTACCACCATCGATATTCACCGTGCCGACTTTAACGTTTGAAATGTGAATGTCGGAAATTACAGGAGGGCGTATGCGAACGCTATCGTCAGCGGGCGCGTAATCGCAATCAATGGTAATCACAGCGCCGGCACTGGAGGATACCGTCTGCATTGGAATTTGCGAATCAGGCAAAGTCTTATAGAATCCTGGTATCGTTTTTACGCCATTCGGAATCGTGATATTACGTACGTAAAAATGTCGTAAAAATCCACCGCGATTCATGTTCGTTTTCATTCGTATCGCTGTATTTAGTGCATCCTTGTCCCAATGCATGTTGCGGAAATCCAGATCTTGCGCATAGATGTGTTCGATGCCGGCCGCCATTTCGCTGCCTAATGTCACTGCTCCATGACCACTATTCATCACGCACTGTTGTATGACGACATTGCGCGTCGGGCCAAATTTGGTATCGCGGTTTTTGCCAGATTTGATCGCGATGCAATCGTCGCCAGTGTTGAAAGTACAGTGATCAACTAAAACAGTGTCACAAGCTTCAGGATCGAAGCCATCACTATTTGGCCCCATGCTATCCATATTCACTTTGCTGATATGTACATTGCGGCATTTGACTGGATGATGCAACCAGAATGGCGCGGCTTGGATTTTATAGCCTTTTAGTTCGACATTGGTACAAGATATCAGCTCTATCATGCAGGGGCGCAGGTAATGTCCGACCCCGAGAATACGCGCTGAAGTTGGGATGCCAAGTTCAGACATTACCGGCAAAAAGCGCGAATCAGTACGCCATTTTTCACCGATGCCTTGCACTAGTTTTTTTGCTTCTTCAGTCAGCGATGGTGCAAGTTGATCGAGATTTTCTGGATTGTTTGGGTTCACATTTACTTCGGAATTGAGGATAGGTTTCTTGGGATTTTTTCTACCTTTCCAATCCCACCAATTACCCGAACCATCTTCAAATAAAGTACCACCTTGACCATCTAAAATGCTGCTCCAGTCTTCGCCTGTAATAGCGATATTGTTTTCGCCGTAGGCATACACCATCGGTGAATAGTTTAAGCAGTCATTGCCTTGCCAACGCGAGATGACCAGCTTGCCATTCTTGCCGCAATCGATATCACCGTATTTTGCGTAGTTAGCTGGATTGGCGCTAAAGAACACATGAGCATTCGCAGCCAGATGCAAGTGCACATTAGAGCGCAAACGAATAGGACCCGCGCAGTACCAATTTCCTGCCGGGATGATAACGCGACCACCACCTGCTTTATTGCATGCCTGTATCGCTTTTTTAATCCCTTCGTAACAATCGTGCGAGTTAGGTTTTGGTGTCAACACCTCACCATCAATTGCACCTTCGGTATCCGATGCGATTTGGGCGTTGACAGTGATGACTTCACAAGTCTTCGCGCCAAATTTTGTAATCGGAAAATCACGTTTGGCGAATTTGATTGGTTTGGAAAACTGCTTGACGATCTTCGCAGCACGTTGCCATGGATCGCTTTCTGTTGCTGTAGTCAATTGCGATAAGCTGAGTGCTGGGATGCCGAACAGGCTGGCGGCGCTGGAAAAACGCAGTAAGCTGCGACGTTTTAGATTGATGGAAGTAGTCATATTTTAAGTAAATAATTTTTCGAATTGGTTATGTTTTAAACTCCCTTCTCCCGCAAGCGGCGATTTGCAGGATCGGGGTTGGGGATGAGGGGCGTGTAGCTTAGCTTTGAAAGAATCCCCGGCAATACAATGCTTAAGTTTTTGGTCTATGCTTAGTTCGAGATTCCGCATTACTGAACCACCCTCACCCTAACCCTCTCCCGCTTGCGGGAGAGGGGATAGTCCGGCGCTCATTTCTTACCACTACTCAAACTAACTTTAATCGGATCTTGATAACGCGCAGCCATCTTACTCAGATACGCATCCCACTCTTCCTTAGTCTTAATATCACCCCAACGCTCCCAAATCGCACCAGCGTAATAGGTCATGGTTTTGCCGCTGTTTACAGGAGCCAGAATAAGATGATTCAAGTTGTCTTCGGCATACGCATCGGCGGTCGGCAAAATAATCGCTGTGCCGAATGCCCCTTTAGTTGACTGCTGTATCCATTGGGATAGTGAAGTCGATTTCAAGTTTTTTTCTACACTGATTTTTGGTTCCTGACCTTTATCCGATGGTGCCTTATTTAAACCAACAGCGGCAGTCAATGCTGTATTGCCCGTGTACTGAAATGTGCTTTCTATCTTGTCGAGGTAATGCCCTGCATCTACCGTGAAGCGTTTGGTCTCGGTAATCGCTACACCAGCTGCATCCCAGCTTTGATAGCTGAGTTCAAACACTGTGCGTACCGGGCCATTAGCCAGGATTTTCCATTTTTCATAATTGATGCTGGTATAGAGTTGCTTGCCATCCCAGATGCCAGTTCCGCCGCAACCACGTGATTTGCCGACGTTGTACATGTCTAAGCCTTCGCCTTCATCTTTGTGGTAATGGTCGTGACCCTTGTTGTACCAACGATCCACGACAGGGTAGGGCACGCGCTTAAACCAAATGTCGATGCCGCTGGTAACTAAAACTTCTTTAGTAACCCCTGCAGGTGCGGGAGCAGCCAATGCCAAGCCATAAGTACGGTGAGCTATTTTGTCATTCTCCCAGGCGAAATCATCGAGCCGCTCAGGCACCTGACGGCTGAATGCCTTAGTTTCAAACACGGGTGCTACTGTGTCGATTTTCTCTATCGTGAAATCCGCAGTTTTTTCTCCTGCGGCGAAGTTGTGTTGGAAGATCAGCTCACCATAAGCGATGCCTACGCCTTGAGGGTCTTTGGCTTGCGGTGCGACATTGGTGACTTGAAATGGCAAGACCTTGCCCGTTTTATCTTTAACGGCAATGCTTTGAATTAAAGCATGAGGTAAATGTTGGTTTACCTGTGACCATGGAATCGTGATCGTCTCGGATGGGCGCGCATCGTTTAATTGATGCGTGACTGTGACCGTCAATCGTTCTTGTGCTTGGCTGTGCTGGGCAAGCAAGCCAAGAGGAAGCAGACCAAAGCTGAGGGCAAGTGCTTTATATGGAAGACGCATAATGGTTATCCCAAAGTGTGATTTAGTGATGTTCGCGATAGTCAGTTTTATCGGCTCCAGTCGGCACGTAGTGATACGTTCTGACTTTATGCTCGACATTGAAAGCTGGATTTTTCAGCATCTGTAAAATCTCTGCACCAGCCATCAGCATAGGCCCATAACCGTGCAATGCTTCGACACTTGTTGGGCGGTGATAGTAGTAAGTTTGGTCGCTGGCGAAGGTCGTACCCACACAGATCCCTTCGATCGCACCTTTTTCGGTAATGCGAGTGGATAAACCCGCCCAGCCAGCTTGCGCGATGGAGCCCCAAGTCGTTGGACTGATCCAGCCTTGATTCACCGCGTGGGCGATTGCATACACAAACATCGCACTAGCAGAAGTTTCTAAGTAGGAGTCATGGCGGTCCAACATTTGGTGCCACAAGCCTTGTCCCGATTGTTGCTCGGCGATGCCTTTCAAACTCAAACGTAATTGGTTTAATACCTTAGGGTAGCCAGGATGATCTTTCGGTAAAACGTCGAGCAAATCCGACATCGCCAAAACCGACCAGCCATTAGCACGTGCCCAATAGAAGCGTGGTGCGTCAGGATTATTTGCATTCCAACCGTGCGTGTACAAGTTATTTTGCTGATTAAACATATACGTCGACATTTGCAATACATTGCGTACTGCATCGTCGAAATAGGATTTGTCACCCGTTAATCGACCAATTTCGGCCAAAGCAGGAACGCCCATATACATATCATCCGCCCACAGAGAAACTGCTTGTGGACGTTTGCGCGCCAACGTGCCATCGTTTAAACGGAACTGCTGTTTGCTTACCCAATTGCTACATGTTTGTATCATGTCATTCAAATCTGGGCCAATTTTTGCAAGTCGAACGCGTATCAACGCGGCACACATGGAGCCTGCGTCATCTAATGAGCGTGGATCTAAAAAACGCGAAAAGCTATTGCCACGTTCTAGATGAAATTGATCTTCCTGGGCTTTGAAATAGGGCTTAGTTTGCGCAAAAAAGCCAAGATGACGTTCAGTCATGTCAGTAAAACGTTTGTCATTGGTCGCAGCACGCACTTTCAATAGACCGGAATGGACGACACCCATTTCGTAGACCATGATGCCGTAGTCACCTTTGGCCGGTTCAAAGATCGCTTCCTTGATTGGCTTTTTAAAATCGGTAATAGCTGCACCAGTTGATTTATTAATGACGCGCGTTGGGGTAGTGGACTCAAGATAGGTGCGAATTCTATGCAAGGCGTCGGTGACTTCCTTAGCAACGGGTTTCTTGTATGGCACAGGGTAAGTGCCTTCGCCAGAATCAGCCAAGTTGGGATTGTCGGGATTACGGTACTTGCGATCGCTGCTATTGTTACTGTCAGCCAGTGCTACATTTTGGATAAACAGAGTGCAAAGCACAGTGCATAAAAATTTTGCTTTAAGTTTCATAGTCGTCTCGAGTCTAGTTTTTGAAATCGGTGGTGTATTTATATTTGGTCAGGCCATTTTAATGTGGTAAGACCAAATATGCAATGTGGACTAGCCGAATGTCGTCTTTTTGAGGAAGAATATTTTCAAATAAGTATCTGATTTCTAAGCATAAGAGGCTTAGTTGTCATGATAGTCAATATGCTGTCGGTGTGAGAATCAGACTGTGCGAACGTTGCACAAATGGTGTCCCGAGATGAACGTTATCTGAGATTGATTGAACGGCTGTGATGAATGTTGACTACGAAGAAACACAGGATGCTCGGGAAAATTGTAGGGCGGGTGAAACCCGCGCCGCCAGCCCATCGAGCACCCAAGCAGCGCGGGTTGCACCCGCCCTACAAGATAGATTTAACTCAGATTGATTGAACGGCGATTGTGAATGTTGCCGCGAAGAAGCGTAGGAAGGTAGGGATAATTGTAGGGGTGTTAAAAAAATCAAAATCAGCCGTGAGCCCCAAAGATATTATGTTCCCGCCCTTTCAAGGGGCGAGTTAGGGTGGGGATGGGTTTGATTTGAGCGAGAGTTGTCTTTATTTCCTCGACCAAAACCCGTCCCCATCCCAGCCTTCCCCTTGAAGGAGAAAAGCGAAGTATCTTGGTAGATCTAATTTGATTTACTTAGGGCCAACTGAAATTAACCACGTGAGAAAGTCCGGCTAACACGATCCAGGTGGGCGCGCATGGCTTGTTTCGCGCCATTCGCATCATGTGCGGCAATCGCTTCTAAGATCGCGCGATGATCGAGCAGGGTTTGCTTGCGTAATTCTTCCGTCTGGAAATGTTCCTTTAACTTGTGCCACAAACTGCCGCGTTGATTCCATAGGTATTCAATCACACCCACCAGCGCACTATTACCAGTGGCACGCGCAATCGCTAGATGAAAATTCCTATCCGCCATTTCGTTCTCATTGCGATTATCGTGATGGCGTTCCATTTCAAGAACGGCCTTCAGAATGGCATCGATGGCCGAATCAGTCGCATTTTTGGCAGCAATCGCCGCGATCTCAGATTCAATCAGACGGCGTGCTGACAGTACCTCAAATGGACCCGGCCCGACTTCCAAAACATCCGCATCAGCCTTGGCTTTCTCACTCACATAGACTCCGGAGCCGCCACGCACTTCGACGATGCCACCCAGTTCTAGGGCAATCAACGCTTCACGTAGAGAAGCGCGGCTGACATTTAATTTGCTGGCTAAATCCCGTTCAGATGGCAGGCGTTCACCAGCAGCGATGTTTTCATCTTTGATCAATTGTTGAATGCGAGCGGAGACAACGCGATACAAGCGTGGTTCAGGGGAGAGTGTTTCGACTGCAGCAGCAACTTTTTTCATTGAATCTAAGAAGGTAAGGGAGGTAGATAGGGGATAAAAATGACAAGGTTTATTCTAAATTGGTCTGTCCAATGTCGCAAGCGATGTCGTCGTCTTGGAACCTCAATTCACGATTAAAACTGACGATAGAGCTGGTTTTATCCCTGTTTGCACCCAGTCAATATCTCGCTTTGCTAGTAGATTTTAAAAAGCTTAGCGTTTAAGGCAAATAAATCTACGTAGATTTGGTCTTGAGCAAATACGTTTTTGGTGTGATTAACGGCAACAAAGAACGTTGACAATTATTGCGTTCGAACACAAGTGGGGTGGTGTCAGTGACGGGTTTTAGAAACTCAGCTTGCTGCCAATAAGTTAATACGCCCTAGTATCCTGGCCCCTGGCTTGAACTCTTGCGAGGGATTCTTGCCACTGGTTTGACATTTATTTGCCAATTGAGTTGGGCGGGAGTGCCATCATTGATGCTCACTTTTTTCCCGGCTTCACCTGCCGTCATTCCCATACCCGGATGCCAAATACGCATTTGATATTCGCCTTCTGGCAGATCCTTTAACTCGATCATGCCATTGGCTTGGGATTTGCCAAAATAGGGTGTGTCAGCCACATAAATATAACCGAGCATCCAATCATGAATATTGCAACCAAGAACTATGATGCCGGGTTTGTCCAATATCACTGGTGCGGCGGATTTACCCGAATAGAGTTGAATTTCGAATGATTTTGCCTGTGAAAAAGAATATACGTGGTGACGCACATTATCTTTGTTGGGGAAAAATACTTTCGATCCTGCGATGACAGGTTTGACGTAAGGCATAAACTCTTTATCAATCTGATCGACCACCTCATCTTTAGGTTTTAGTCGCGGCATTTTTGCTGGATCGACGGGTGTCAGTAACAGCACTGCATCTTCGACCGGTTTAGCATGTTGGTCTTTCACAGTAACGCGAATTTCGCCCGCATGCGCTAAGCCTGTAAGGCATAAGAAAACTGCCGCCCAATTTTTGAACTTTACTATTTGCATCGCGTGAATCCTTGAAGTTAAACCTTAGAATTGATAACTTGCACTCAGAGTGATGCCATGACGTTGGTAGTTCATGCCATTTGGAATCGTAGTCCAGTGTTTTTGAAGATTAACATTCAAGGACCAGTTTGCATCGATGCTGCGGGTTAGTCCGGCCGATAGCGTTTGGGTACTTCCATCTAAGCGATAGACATTTCGATTCGCTCCAAAACTCTTGTCGGGGCGAATGGCACGAGCTATCGTGTAGTTGTTATTCCAATCCGCCTTGGTCGTGACCAAGACATCTCCTTGGCGCTTGGCATAACTAATATTCCAAATGTTGGATTCACTTTGGGCGAAATCAAGATTGAGTTTGTAGATACGATTGCTAGTTTCAAATGTTGTACCAGGTAAGTTGTACCCGGCGCGCTCCTGATGATCTGCATGATTTTTTTCTGTAGCTACCGAAGCCCAGAGATGAAAGCTTTCTGATAGGCGTTTGCTGGCTTTGAGTTCAATTTGATGCATGGTTGCATTGCGCTCTCTGTCGCGAAACGCCTGACGTTCTAGCCCAAACCCTAGACTTAAACTAGGCGCATAAGGGCCTAGTCCAAATTTATTTTTTCCACTGAACTGCAAGCCAGCACCAGAGCGGCTTAATCCAGTGAGCTGATTGAAGCTTTCATTTGAAAGCTTGGCCGCATACGAAAAATTGAGATTACTCTCGTCGATAAAATGCTGTTTGCCGAAGGTAAAGCTGGTCATTAGACTGCTATCGCCAACGATATAGGGCTGCTTCGCGTTACCGAGATTGCTGTCATAACGTAAGCGTGTATCAAATTGCGCGAAATTGTCGGCTTGTGCCGTCGCAGAATGTGCGGCGACGACCAAAGTCGTGATCGATAAGAACAGGTGTTTATTAAGAGACATGGTGGCCGCCAGTTGGTAGATGACGTTGAGGTGCAGGGCTAAATTTCCAATTCGAATT
Organism: uncultured Undibacterium sp.; assembly: GCA_963512475.1. Taxonomy (GTDB): domain Bacteria; phylum Pseudomonadota; class Gammaproteobacteria; order Burkholderiales; family Burkholderiaceae_D; genus Undibacterium. The sequence goes on along the minus strand of CAUPNA010000027.1, from coordinate 22,030 downwards.
CTGTAACCATTGCATTAATTTTTCAGGTGCTAACGGGCGGCTAACAAAATAGCCTTGGATGGAATCGCAACCCATCGCCATCAAAGCGTCCCAGGTTGCTTGGTTTTCGACGCCCTCGGCTATTACTCGTAAGCCCATGTTGTGGCCTAAATCGATAGTGGATCGCACGATCGTCGCGTCGTCATGGTTATTTTCCATATCCGTAATGAATGACTTATCGATTTTGAGTTCATTGACGGGTAATTTTTTGAGATAGGCAAGGGAGGAATAGCCAGTGCCGAAGTCATCAATTGACATATGTAAGCCACTTTGATGTAATTGATTTAATACATTCATTGCGCCTTCGGGATCGGTCATGATGGCACTCTCGGTGATCTCAAGCGTAAGCCAATCCGATGAAGCATTGTGGGCCTGCATGAACTGTGCGAACTTTGCGGGGAGTTTTGCATTCAATAAATCACGCGCAGAAATATTGACAGATATAGCTAAGGGAAAACCCATCGTTTGCCACGCTGCGCGTTGTTCTAGCGCGCGCTCGATAACCCATTCAGTGATAGTCGCAATAAATCCCGTGCTTTCAGCAAATGGAATAAAATGATCTGGAGGTATGACGCCGCGTTTTGGGTGTATCCACCGAATCAGCGCCTCGACCTCGCTAATCGTATTGCTGCGTAGATCCACTTTAGGCTGGTAGTAAAGCTGTAGCTCATGGTGTTCTATCGCGTGCTTTAATTCCGCCATCAAGGATAAATTTTGTTGCGTTTTGCTCTCTAAGCTTGGGTCATATAAAGCAAATCCACTATTGCTGCGTTTTGCTGTGTACATGGCGAGCTCAGCGTGGCGCAGAAGCGCATTAAAATCCGTGCCATCGGTCGGAAATTGGACTACGCCAATGCTGCCGCTCGCGATGAGTTGATGCCCTTCCAAAGAAATAGCTTGATCAAGTGCAGCTAAAATAAGTTGCGACAATTTGATCGTTTCGTCTTGGTCTATCGTTGGAACAAAGATGCCGAATTCATCGCCGCCGAGGCGTGCAATAAGAGTGCTGTTTTGATCTAGTGTCGCTTGTAAGCGGTTTGAAATTTCTTGTAACAGCAAGTCGCCGATATGATGCCCCAAGATATCGTTGACATCCTTAAATCGATCAATATCAATCAGCAAAATAGAAAAAGTCGTCGCTTCTCCAGACGGATGGCTGATCGCGTCGTTGACGGTAATGTTGAAAGAGGTGCGGTTGGCAAGTCCGGTTAATCGATCTCGATAAGCGAGTTCACTTATTTTCTCCTCGCGACTCGCAATTCCCTTCGACATGTTTTGAAATGCCGTCGCAAGCTGCCCGACCTCATCGTCCCGTGCGACGACCATCGCTTGCGAATAATGTCCGGCTTCAATGTCTTGTGCGACAAGACCTAAATCCACTAAAGGCTTGGAGATATTTCGCGCAATTTTGTATCCCGCGATCAAGGTCGCCATCAAAGCAAAAAAACCAAGTGCAGTCAAAATCCAGCGCAAATTAAAAAGAGGTGCGAGCGCAACATCGAGTGACTGTTGTAAAACCGTAATCGCCTCTGTGCCATCATCGATCTTCAGATGATCGATACGAGCCAAATAGGCTTCCTTCGCAAGTTTTAATACTTTAGTACTAGCTCCGGAAGTCTCTGAGACTTTTTTTAGATCGCTCGATAAGTCTGCTACCCGATTGGCACTCAGCGTGGTTGCAAGGACATTGAGACGCTCCTGTCCCGAAATCGGCGTTAAGAAAGACACTTCTAGCCCAGTCAACTCTTTCAGATTCTTCGCGAATTTATCATCGATGACAAATCCTAGGGCTAACCAGGCAACAGGTAACGGTGCCATGACTGGTACGACGATTAATTGGTAAAGCTTGCCATCCAACATCACGATAGACGTGGTTTGTCCATTTTGTTCGGCACGCTTGATTAATTCTGGAAAGGGAAATTTTTGATCGGCAGAGTTGCTGCGAAATGTATCGGCGATCAAACGATTATCAGGCGCGACCAACATAGAGATGTCCGCATTAATTCGTCCACCATGATTGAGCAACACAGAAACAATCGTATTGTGATCACCCGTTGCCGTTGCTTTGATAAACGCAAAATCCGATGTCAGGATGCCAGCCGATTGAGACAGGCGTTTGATATTGTCTTTTCGTATGGAATTAAAGAGCCGTTCGCCCGCCAACAAATTACTCTCAACCGCTTCGTTCGCGCTCTGAGAAACCACACTATTCACCACCGCCAGCTCGATAATCAACACCGTCGACAGCAATAGAGAAAAGGCAAAGATGATCCGTGTATGCAGTTTACGAATACGCACCATGTTAATCCCGATAGCGGCAAAAAGAGATAGTTTCGAATAAGTCACATGACTTAATGCAAAGAACTATCATAGCGCACTATTTGTGGGTAACAAAGGAAAGGCGTGGCGGGCGTGGTGCGTGCGACAAAAAAATGGATGGGAGAAAGTAGTTGATAAAAAACATCGGGAAAGTAAGGGCGAAAAAAATGGCTTACATTTCTGTAAACCATTTTTTGATACAAATTTCTTGGTGGCCCGGGGCGGAATCGAACCACCGACACAAGGATTTTCAATCCTCTGCTCTACCGACTGAGCTACCAGGCCAAGACCAAGAATTATAGACACTTATCTTCAAAAAAGCAAATAATTTCTGTTTTTACCTGATCGCTTGACTCACATCAGCTTGCTTTGAGGCTTTCTGAAGAAGGGGATGGGCTCACGTATAATGCAAAGCTAATGCGTGTTTTGCTGGATTTTTTCTGAATAGAGGTTAGCAATGAGCCATCAGGTAATTCGTTCGGATATTTGTGTCGTCGGTGACGGGGCGGTGGGTAAGGCGGCTGCTTTGGGTTTGGCGCAAGCCGGTTTGTCGGTAACGCTCTTGAGTGCGACTGTGAACAATAGTGCAGTGACAACGCCAGCACCTACTGCTTTGCCGGATGCTTTGGATGTGCGGGTGTTTGCCTTAAATCATGTGGCGCATCATTTATTGCATGGCTTAAAAGTATGGGATGCTTTGGATGCTAATAGGATAGCGCCGGTGACTGGGATGCAGGTGCAGGATGCGGCACCAGACGCCAAGGCGTCCTTGGACTTTGATGCTTATGGCTCTTATATTAGTGAGCTTGCGTGGATCGTTGAAGATTGTAATTTGAATCATGCGCTGGATTCCGCTTTGCGTTTTGCGCCAAATATTCAGCGCGTACATGGTGCTGCTGAAAAATTAAGCAGTGATGTCGACTGCGCCCGTATAGGTTTGGCCGATGGTCGTGAATTGCAAACTAGCCTAGTGGTCGGTGCTGACGGTGCGCAGTCTTGGGTGCGCGGTCAGGCGGATATTGGACTCGATTACCGTTCTTATGGTCAACAAGGTGTAGTGACTAACTTTGCATGTGAAAAGCCACACCACGGCATTGCCCATCAATGGTTTATCGGTGACCAGGGAATTATTGCCTTGTTACCTTTGCCTGGCAATCAAGTGTCTTTAGTTTGGTCGGCACCTGATGCTTTGGCGGCTGACTTGATGCGCGAACCTTTGTCGAGTTTGGTGGAACGTTTGCATGTGTATTGTGTCGAGTCGCTTGGTCAATTAACTCCTTTGCTGCCGGAATCGATTAAGGCCTTTCCTTTGCGTTTTATTCGTCCGCATAGTTTGGTGGCGCAACGTGTTGCTTTGATTGGTGATGCCGCGCATGCGGTGCATCCTTTGGCTGGACATGGGATGAACTTGGGGTTTGCGGACGTGCAGAGTCTATTAGATGTCGTGACAAAACGTGAGGCATATCGTGATTGTGGTGATGCACGTGTTTTGAGTCGTTATCGACGTGCTCGTAGTGAGGAAGTCGCACTGATGCAATTGACAACTGATGGATTGGCTCGACTCTTTGGTAGCGAAATACCAGCCGTTCGTCTGGCGCGGAGCGCAGGATTGAACTTACTCAATCGCTTGCCACTCTTAAAAAGAAAATTGATTTCCCATGCGATGGGGAAGTGAATTTTTCAATTAACTTGTATTGAATTTTTACAGCTTCGGATTTTTGACAATGAAAAATAACTTAATTAGTTTGCTTAGTGTGTTTCTGACGGGAGCCAGTGTTGTTGCTGGTGTCGCTAATGCACAAACCTCAGCGCAACAGCCGAAAGTGCAAACGCAGGCACAGGCGCCTACCCAAACCGAGGCCTACATCAAAAAAATGATCCTTGAGAATATTGGTTCTGGCGCGAAAGTCGATTCAGTGACCAAGACCCCTTATGGTGGCCTATATGAAGTGCGTATGGGTAATGAGATTGTCTATACGGATGAGAAAGCAAAATACGTATTTGTCGGTAGCATTATCGACATTAAAGGGTCTGTGAATTTTACTAAGCAGCGTACTGACGAATTAAATCGGGTGAACTTTGCGGAACTGCCTTTAGATGCTGCAGTGAAGTATGTGAAAGGTAACGGCAAGCGCGTCATTGCAATTTTCGAAGACCCAAATTGTGGCTACTGCAAAAAATTCCGCCAGACCTTGCAAGGCGTGGATAACATCACGATTTATACCTTTATGTACAATATTTTGACGGATGATTCTGTGACCAAGTCGCGTGATATCTGGTGTGCGCCAGATCGTAGCAAGGCATGGGATGATTGGATGTTGAATAATAAAGCTGCTCCTACGGCAGCGGCGAACTGCGTGACTCCGCATGAAAAAGTTTTGGCTCTGGGTAAAAAAATACGGGTGACTGGAACCCCGACAGTGATATTCACTGACGGCTCGCGCTTGCCAGGTATGGTGGATGTCAAAGCCTTGGAAGATAAGCTCGCCAGTCTGAAAGCGATTCCCGTCGCATTGAAGTAAAAAACTTGGTCAATTGATTGAAAAATAAAGACGCTTTCTTGTGCTATGCAATTTTGCTCGCTGCAGGGCAGGGCAAGCGTTTTGATCCTAGCGGCAGGCAGCATAAACTCTTGCAGACTTTGCCGACGGGGCAAAGCGTGATTACCCGTAGTGCGAGTCAGTTAAAAGAGGCTTTTCCAAATAGTTTTGCCGTTGTGTCTGAGAATGCTGTGCAGATACAGCAAAGCCTGACAGAGTTAGCACTGCCATTTTGTATTTGCGAAAATGCGCAGGATGGCATGGCCAATTCGCTAGTGACAGCTTTGCGGCAATTACCCAAAGACACTGATGCCGTGGTCATCGCTTTAGCGGACATGCCTTTTGTTCAGGGCGATACTTTGTTGCAAATCCGTGCGAGCTTAATGGCGGGCGCAGAGATAGTCGTCCCGACCTATCAGGGGCAGCGCGGAAATCCAGTTGGTTTTGCGATCAAATACTTACCACAACTGCTGAGTTTGCGAGGTGATCGCGGCGCGCGTCACCTCTTGCAAACCTATCCCGTGACCGAAATTGCCGTGTCCGATCCCGGTATATTGCGTGACATTGATGTTCCTGCGGATTTGATAGATTCAAAAGTCGCCGAAACCTAGCGACTCTCGTCCCAACGGCTCATTATTTCGCCTAAAATAGCGTCTTTCTTTATTCGCTGTTGGCCTGGCGATCTCTTTTAGCCTCCTATGTATACTCTTGATAAACAATTTGCTACGCGTCTTGGCTTAGTTGGTTTGAGCCCTTTTGTCTTATTGACTTTGCTGTGCTGGATCGTGCATCCCGATTGGATGGAGTTTTTTATCGACGCGCAATTAGTGTACGGCATCGCGATTCTAGGTTTCTTAGGTGGCCTGCATTGGGGGCTGGCTTTGATTGGCAAGGAACGTGATGCCCAAGAAGCAAAGCGGGATTTGCTGTGGGGCGTTTTGCCTGCGATTATTGCCTGGTTTGGCATGTCGAATATGTTGTTGGGTTTTGTGATTCAAATGTTGGCGTTTATTTTTTCTTATCAATACGATAAACGTATGTATGTGCGTTTTGCTATGCCGGAGTGGTTCGTTGAGTTGCGTTTTCGTTTGACTTGCGTAGTGGTGACGACACAGGTATTTACCTTCCTAGCTGCGAACATTCGGCTGTAATTAATTGGCAGACAAAGAGACCAACACAATGACAAAACATAATCCAGCCCTACATTACAGTATCACTTCACATGATTTAGCAGCGCATCTGTTTCAGGTGACGTTAACGATTGACCAGCCAGATCCACAAGGCCAGATCGTTTCGCTGCCGGTCTGGATACCTGGCAGCTATATGGTGCGTGAGTTCGCTCGCAACATTATCCGTATCGCAGCGCAAGCCAATGGTAAGAAAGTCAGCCTAAAGAAATTGGATAAGACGACTTGGCAGGCTGCGCCATGCGAGGGGGCGTTGACCATTATTTATGAAGTTTACGCTTGGGATTTATCGGTACGCGCAGCACATCTCGATCAAAGTCATGGCTTCTTTAATGGCACTAGCGTATTTCTGCAGGTGCGAGGTCAAGAACAGCTTTCACATATCGTCGATATTCAGCGCCCTGAAGCCAGTGCGGCAAAGACCTGGCGCGTCGCGACTTCATTGCAAGAACTAAAAGCCAAGCGTTATGGCTTCGGCAGTTATATCGCCAGAGACTACGATGATCTGGTCGATCATCCCGTTGAAATGGGTGACTTTGCCTTGATCAGTTTTAAAGCACATGGCGTGCCGCATGATTTTGTGGTGACGGGTAAGGTGCCCAACATTGATTTGAATCGAATCGCTAAAGATGTGCAGAAAATTTGCGAAGCCGAGATTGCCTTCTTCGAGCCGCGCACTAAGCAAGCACCGATGTCGCGTTACGTGTTTATGACCATGGCAGTGGGCGATGGCTATGGCGGCTTAGAACATCGCGCTTCGACCGCTCTGATTTGTAATCGTGCCGATTTGCCGACTAAGAATGATGCGAGCTTCAGTGAAGGTTATCGTAATTTTCTGGCCTTATGCAGTCACGAATATTTCCATACTTGGAACGTGAAACGGATTAAGCCAGCGGTGTTTGCTGACTACGATTTGACGCAAGAAAATTATACTAGCCTGCTATGGCTGTTTGAAGGTTTCACTAGTTACTATGACGATCTGTTTTTGCGCCGTTGTGATTTGATTGACGAAGCGGCGTATTTGAAACTGATCGCTAAGACGATCAATGCAGTTCAGCGTGGTTCGGGTCGCAAGAAGCAAAGTGTGGCTGAATCGAGTTTTGATGCATGGACGAAGTATTATCGTCAGGATGAAAATTCACCAAATGCGATTGTCAATTATTACGCTAAAGGCTCGCTGATAGGCTTGGCCTTGGATTTGACAATACGGGCAGAAACGCAGGGTAAAAAGTCACTCGACGATGTGATGCGCGCTTTATGGAAAAAATTTGGACAAGATTTTTACGACAAAGTACCCAATGCTAAGCAGCAAGGATTGGGCGAACAAGAGTTTGAAACGCTGGTTGAACAAGTCACTGGTTTGAAGATTAAACGTTTTATCGACAAATACATCAAAGGCACAGAGGATCTTCCATTGGCGGCTTTGTATGCTGATTTTGGGGTGCAGCTCGCCGACGAGAATGCAAGCAAAAAAGCCTCGTTAAATGTTCGTGTTAGTCAAAGCGGTGCTGATTGTAAACTGGCTCATGTCTATGAAAACGGCGCTGCACATAAAGCGGGTTTATCCGCCAATGATGTGTTGATCGCGATGAATGGTTTGCGTGTGACAGCTGCAGATGCGGCGAATGGTTTAAGTCGTATTTTGGGTGCATATAGTGTGGGCGAAACAGTGCAAATCCATGCATTCCGCCGCGACGAGTTGTTGACCATTAATGCGAAGTTGCAGGCAGATGATGCGCCGAATCTGAGCTTGAGTTTATCGTCGAATCAAAAGCTGGCTTTGGCGAAAAAACGACCATCAATTTAAATCAGCCAGTTCATTTTGTTGCAGGGTGTGCGATGCACCCTGCAGATTTCCATGCCTTACGCACGCCAGCCAAACATCATTTGTTCGGCAAGCATTTTTTTTACTGGTGGTAGTAAATCAACTGCACCTAAGCTCAAACCGAGCAGGCTCTGCGCTAAGCTGCCATCTTGACTGCTGGCGAAGATTTTCGCCATGGTGTCAGTTAACTTGATGCTGGTTTGTCGATCAGTTTTGCGTAGCGATAAGAAGTTGCTCAGTGCTTGTGGCGAGTTATCTTTTGCTAGACATTGCGCGAGACAAAATGCATCACGTAGTCCTAAATTTAATCCTTGCCCAGCAACTGGGTGCAAAGTTTGTGCGGCATTGCCTATGCGCACAGTACGTTGCGTCGTCTGTGCTTGCGCGTTCAAGCCCAGTGCATAGGCAACACGTTTTTGAGTACTGATAAATTGACCAAGACGTTCACCAAACGCTACCTGTAAGTCGCTTAAGAAGGCCGTGTCATTTAGTGCTAATTTGTCGGTTGCCGCGTCGGGGCGCATGCACCATACCAAAGCATAACCATCTTCTTGCGGCAACAGAGCGATTGGCCCCTGATCCGTAAAGCGTTCAAATGCACGATGCAGTATTGGTCTATCAACGCTTACATGCGCGATGACTGCGGTTTGTTGATAATCATGGTGTTGCGATCGCTCTTCTTGGTCAGAGAAGCTGCCACCCTCTGCTTGAATCGCGAATGTCGCGTAGTGCGTACTGCCATCTTGCAGGTGAATGGTGACTTGATGTTCATCTTCTTCAATACGGCTGACTTGCACTGGTCGGTGCGTCACAATGCCCGCTCTTTGAAGTGCCAACTCTAAGGGACTAACGATATCGCCATATCGCGCAACATAGCCTAGCGCCGGTAATTGATAGTCATCGGCAGTGATAAAACTGCGACCAAAATGTTTGCGGCGTGAGACATGAATTTCTTTGATGGCGGTTGATTTTTGCGGTCTCGCATTTAGCTGATTTAAGATCTGGTCGCTGCCAAAGGAGAGTGCAATACTGCGTGCATCTTGGCTAGCTTGTTCGCTGGTTTTGGCGTCAAACAAAACGATGTCATGCGCGGAAAATCCTGCCTGGTGTAGCATCAACGCCAATGCTTGCCCGACCGGGCCAGCGCCACAAATAGCAATCTTGCTGGCTTGACTGCTCCCGTCGATATTGTTGCGCTGCTTGAGGTCTGACATGCTGGCGACTGCTCCCACAATGATAATTACATCAATTCTACTGATAGTTTTTGTGTACGGATCAATTAAGCTTGGCCAATGGTGCATTCAATGCTTGAAGTTGCTCCGGTGTACCGAGGTTATGCCATACACCACGGTATAGTTCTCCACCAAGCTGACCTCGGTCTGCATAATCGCGCAAGATCGGTGCGAGTTTGACGTGTTCTCCCGCTTTGATATGCGCAAACATCTCTGGTCGGTAGACACCGATATTGCCAAAGGTTAAACGTGTAGCAGCATCATTATCTTCATTGCTCAGACCCATCAGACTCAATGAAAAATCGCCTGCAGGATGGAAATCGGGATTTTTTACCATGTAAAGCCACGCGACATCACGTTCGTCCAGCGGATGGGGATTGCCCCACATATCTTTGTCTTCCAAGGTATTTATACATTCAGAAAAATTAAAATGCGGAATGTAAATATCACCGGACACAACAATGAAAGGCGCTTCGCCATCAGTCAATAAAGGCAGTGCTTGCGCAATTCCCCCTGCGGTTTCTAAGGCAGTCGCTTCGCCCGAATATTGGATTTTTGCGCCGAATTTACTACCGTCGCCGAGCGCTTCGACGATCATATGACCGAGATGCGCGTGGTTGATGACGATGTCGGTAATGCCCGCTTTCACCAGATTCAAAATATGCCAAACAATTAAAGGACGACCGCGCACTTTCAACAAAGGTTTGGGACAAGTGTCCGTTAAAGGTCGCATGCGTTCGCCGCGACCTGCGGTCAATATCATTGCTTTCATCTGTGAACCTGAGTGTAATTAAAAGGTATAGCCGAACTTGGGTGCGGTTTCTTCTAGCACGTCTAATAAGCGTAGCAGTGGAATCAACTCTTTATAGCGATGCGATGTCTTGCGCACATATTCCATCACGGTCGGCATATCGCTTAAATAGTGTTGCTTGCCGTCTCGGTGCGCGAGGCGGGCAAAGATGCCTAGGATTTTGAGATGACGTTGCAAGCCCATGAATTCAAAATCACGATAAAAGCTGTCGATGTCAGGTGCTACAGGTAGGCCAGCTTTTTTGGCTTTTTCCCAGTAACGGATCGCCCAGTCGAGTACCATTTCTTCGTCCCACTGTACATAGGCATCGCGCAATAAGGAGACCAGATCGTAAGTCAGCGGACCATACAGGGCACCTTGAAAATCCAAAATACCAGGATTGCCTTTGTCCATTAACATCAGATTGCGCGAGTGATAATCGCGGTGTACAAAGACTTGTGGTTGCGCCACGATGTTCGCCAACAAGGCGTCGAATACTTTATGTAAACTAGCGGTTTGTTCTTCCGTTAGCGTAATCCCCAAATGCTTACCTATGTACCATTCTGGGAAGATCATTAATTCACGTTGCAAAAATTCTCTATCGTATTCTTGCAAGATATCTGGCTGGCTCTGGGTCTGAAGCAGAATTAAGGCATCAATCGCGTCAAGATACAGTTTGTGTGCCGTGTCGCTATTTAAAACATGGGAATACATCGCAGTGCCCAGGTCGGTCAATAGCAAAAATCCTTGCTCGGTATCCTGTGCCAGCACTTCGGGCACTGTCAGATTGATCTGCTTAAACAAGGTCGCGATCTGGATGAAAGGTTTGACATCCTCTTGCGGTCGCGGCGCGTCCATCACGATGAAACTGTATTTAGACCCTTCGGCCACGCCATCAATACGGAAGTAACGACGAAAACTGGCATCTTCGGAGGCAATACGCATGCTAGTGACATCGAGCTGTGGCGTCGTGATGCTGCTTAACCATGTACGTAAATTGTGTAGACGTTGTGTATCTTGATCTTGAAGTGTTGACATAGTCGTGATTCTTTATTTGTTTTTTAAATAATTGATACTCTTAGTGCGAGCTTGTGATTCGAAAATCTCGCTGTTTGTGGCTTATTTGTGGCTTAGTCGTTGCTTCCTCGGTAGATTCCTTGTAGGCACTTGTTATTGCGACCATGATTTCTTGCAAGCGGGTGTTTGCGCCTATAATAGTCAGCTTTTGGTAGGCTAGTAGCTAAAAAAATTTAGTCGAATAGCTTAACAAGCCAGTTTAGCTTTTACAAAATCTGTATTTATTCGCATTTGCCTTTTTATCGAGCGCTTAGCGCCAGAGAAACATTTAACTTAATGTCATCAACTAATTATTCCATGCGTCGGAACAGCAAACGAAGCAAAGTCGTATTATCGCATTCATCGTCGTCTGCAGCTACGTTTCCTGCAAATCCCGCATTTGCCAAAACACTGATTGCCGGCTTCATATTGACCGCATTTGCCCCAGTTTATGCTCAGACTGCTGCGCCGAATCAGATTCAAGAAGTTAAAGTCGTTGCGCAAGACAGCAAATTATTACCTCCAGTAATCAGTGCAGAGAATACAGAGAAGAAATCCACAAACTTAAATCAAGCCATCACCACAAAAGAAATAGACAGCAGTCTCGCGCCTACAGTGATTCAGGCCGAATTGGTGACGGGGCAGCCTGAAAGAGTGATTAATCTGGATCATCAGGTTGAAGTGCGTCGTGGTAATTTGTATTTCAGTGCGGACAGAGCGACTTATTCACAAATAGATGATCAACTCGATGCGTCGGGTAACGTAGTTCTAAAGCGCAATAGTGATTGTTATCGTGGCGATCTGCTGCGTTTTGTGATTGAGACGGGTGCTGGCTTTGTGACCAATCCGACTTACTTCCTGGCAAAAAATAATGGTCAGGGTCGCGCGGAAAAAATCGAATTCGAAAACGAAGAAAAAGCCAAAATTACCAACGGTACCTACAGCACCTGCGAGGGCTTATCGCCGGATTGGTACTTGCAGGCTGATACGATGAACTTGGATACTGGTTTGGATCGGGGCGTTGCAGGTAAATCAGTGCTTTACTTTAAAGGCGTCCCGATTATGGGCACGCCATCCTGGATGAATTTCAGTTTCCCTTTGTCGGGCGCACGCCACTCCGGTTTGTTGCCACCCACCGTTGGACACTCGAACAAAGGTGGTGTCGAATTTGGTATGCCGTATTACTTCAATATCGCGCCAAACCGCGATGTGACGGTACATCCTAAATTCATCGCGCGCCGTGGATTGCAAATGGGGTTGGAGGGTCGTTATTTAGGCAGCACCTACGCCGGTGAAACAGCGGTGGAGGTGATACGCGATAAATTGACGGACACGACGCGTTATGCAGGATCCTCGATTCATAAGCAAAATGTTTTGCCTGAGTTGGTCTTGTCGTGGAATCTGAACAAAGCCTCGGATAATGACTACCCCGCCGACTTTTCGAATTCGAGTGCCAAGACGGCGCAACGCTTATTATTGCGTGAAGTAGGGCTAGACTATTTTGGTTCATTTTGGAATGCGTCTTTGCGCTCAACTAGTTATCAGGTTTTGCAAGATATTACTGCGCCGATTAGCCTACCTTATGAACGTTTGCCGCAGTTAAGTTTTCATGCGGGTCAGAGCGACGTTTTCGGTTTGGATTGGTCGGTCGATGCTTTGATGACGCGTTTTTGGCATCCAACTTTAATGCGCGGACAGCGTGCCGTGTTTAATCCGCAAATCTCCTTGCCCTACATTCAACCTGCATTCTTCGTGGTGCCTAAAATTTCATTTCACGCGACCAGCTATGAAATCGATAATCCTGGCCTTGGCAAACCAAATAGTTTGCAAAGAACCGTGCCCAGTGTGTCTATCGATAGTGGCTTGATTTTTGAACGTCGCGCTAGTCTGCTCGGCGAGCAAATGACGCAGACTTTGGAGCCACGTTTGTTTTATGTGAATACACCGTATCGTGATCAAACTGATTTTCCTTTATTTGACACGGCGGTTGCTGATTTTAATTTTGCGCAAATTTTCAGTGAAAACCGTTTTACCGGTCATGATCGTATTGGCGATTCAAATCAGGTCACGACGGCACTGGTGTCGCGCTTTATTGAGGATAATGGGGTCGAGCGTTTTAAGTTCGCATTGGGTCAGCGTTTTTACTTCAATACGCAAAAAGTGAGTCTGGACGGCAAGACCAATCCTAGTCGCTCGGATTTGCTGTTGGCAGGAAACGGGCAGTTGTCTGATACGTTGAATGTAGAAGCAGCCTTGCAAGTGAGTCAGAGTGACCGCCAATCGGTGCGCTCAAATTACGCAATTCGCTGGCAGCCAGCACCCAAGAAAATATTGAATTTGCAATATCAATTCCAACGTGAAGTCTTGAAACAGTTGGAATTATCGGGCCAATGGCCAATGGCACATCGGTGGTATGTCGTTGGTAAGAGTAATTACTCTTTGCAAAATAATAAAATGGTAGAAGGTTTGGCAGGGTTTGAGTACCGTGCTGATTGTTGGGCTTTGCGTTTTGTCGCCCATCGGTTTGCGACCACCAATTTATCGAATAACTCAGGCTTCTCTATTCAGTTGGAGTTGAACGGATTAGCACGCTTAGGTTTTGGCAGTAATCCAGTGGAAACTTTGAAAAAGAATATTTCAGGTTATCAGTCCACGAATTAGCGTGTATATTGCAGCTTTCGCCAGAAAACGGCGATAAAAGACGAGGTAAATTAGCAAGACCTCATTTTTTTATGAATTTTGGATCACTATGCGACACAATTTGCACATGAATCAATTGAAACGCCAGTCAGCACTCGGTTTATCCGTATGTTTAACCGCCTTATTTGGGCTCACTATTGGACTCACTACGTCGCCGGCGGCGTGGTCTCAGGCCGCAAAAACGCCAGTAGCGGCACCAGCGCAAGCCCAAAGCCAAGCGAATTCGCCTACCGCACCGATTGATGATGCTTTAACGCAAGCTGCTAAACCGGTACCGAAGAAGGTTTCCAGAGCGCAGGTGGTGAACGGTATTGCGGTGGTCGTCAATGATGAAGTGATTACCAAGATGGAAGTTGAAGACCGCCTCAATTCCATAGAGCGTTCTCTAAAGGCACAAGGCACTCCCTTGCCAGCGCGCGCCGATCTGGAAAAGCAGATGTTGGAACGCATGATTATCGACCGCTTGCAAGTACAGTTGGCGAAAGAGCAGGGCATGCGCGTTGATGACATCATGTTAGATCGCGCCTTGCAACGCATGGCCGAACAAAATAAAACCTCCTTGCAAGAATTGCGCAATCAGATTGAACGTGATGGAACCTCATTTGCTGCCTTCCGCGAAGAAATTCGCGAGGACATCATGATGCAGCGTGTGCGTGAGCGTGAAGTCGATAGCAAGATTCAAGTGTCGGAATTGGAAATCGATAATTTCCTTGCTGCAGAAGCCGTTGCGCCAAGTAAAAATCAAGAAATCAATCTCGGCCATATCATGGTGCGCATTCCAGAAAATGCAACACCAGAAGTGATCGCGCAACGTAATGCCCGCGCCCAAGAAGCTTATAAGAAATTACGTATAGGCGAAGATTTTGCCAAACTGGCTGCAACCTACTCTGACTCGACCGAGGCATTGAAAGGTGGCGAAGTGGGCTGGCGTGAACAGGATAAAATTTCCCCTCAGTTCATGGAAGCGGTCAATAAGATTAGCTTCGTTGGTGGTTTCTCCGAAATTATTCGCAGTCCAAATGGTTTCCATATTCTGAAATTATTAGGTAAGCGTGATGTCGCGCCAGTCGCAGCGGCCAATACAATACAAGAATCTAATGTGCGTCATATCTTGATGCGTCCAACTCAGTTGTTGACTGCGGCGCAAATCAAAACCACGTTGACCGAATTAAAACAGAAGATTACGAATAAAACAGCCACCTTCGAAGAATTGGCAAAAACCAATTCAATCGACTCCTCTGCTGCAAAAGGTGGTGATCTGGGTTGGATACGCCCTGGGGACACATTTCCAGAGTTCGAGGCCGTCATGAATAAGTTGGCTATCAATGAAGTCAGTGATCCGGTAGAAACCCAGTTAGGTTTCCATATGATTCAAGTGACTGAGCGTAAAGCCACTGAAGATTCTAAAGAGCGCAAACGCGCCGAAGCACGCCAGTCTGTGCGTGGTCGTAAATCTGAAGAAGCTTTGCAAGATTGGCTGCGCCAATTGCGTGACCGCGCTTATGTTGAGTTCCGTAAAGAGCAAAAATAGAAGCAGAAGCAGAAGCTGAAATAGAAGTAGAAAAAAAATAGAAATAGAAATAGAAATACAACCAGCGATAATTTTAAAAGCAACGATCAAACATAATGGGCTCACCTTTACCTGTCATTGCCATTACCGTTGGTGAGCCTGCCGGCATAGGGCCAGAAATATCCTTGTTGGCAGCTTGGGAGTTGCGTGGACAGGTAAGACCGGTTTTGATCGGCGATGCCGCTTTTTTGGCGATGGTCGCGCATGATCTGGACAAAAATATCCGACTCATGGGCGTTTCGCAGCAAGCCTTGCGCAACAATGGTCTGCCGGGTTGTGGCAAAGATCAAATCACGGTAATAGATTGTCCATTGTCTGCACATGTCGTAGCGGGTCAACTCGATCCGCGCAATGGCCGCGCGATTTTGGCGACTTTAGACGTTGCCGTTGAGGCTGTGCAGCAAGGCTGGTGTGATGCAATGGTGACCGCTCCGCTACAAAAAAGCACCATTAACGATGCGGGCGTCGCCTTCACCGGACATACAGAATATTTAGCGGAGCGAACAGGTACGCCTCAGGTCGTGATGATGTTGGCATGCGAGGCGTCTGACCATTTGCCGCAAGCCTTACGCGTTGCTTTAGCCACCACACATTTATCTTTGCGTGAAGTGCCAGACGCAATTCAATTCGATCATTTACTGCGTACCTTGCAAATCATTCATAGTGATTTACAAGAAAAATTCGGTATCAGTAAGCCCAAAATTTTCGTGACAGGTTTAAATCCCCATGCGGGCGAAAACGGTTATCTGGGGCGTGAAGAAATTGAAGTAATTAATCCGGTGATTCAACATGCGCGCAGTTTAGGTATTGATGCTCGTGGTGCTTTTCCCGCCGATACTTTGTTCCAGCAAAAGTACTTGAAAGACGCTGATTGCGTTTTGGCGATGTACCACGATCAGGGATTGTCGGTCTTAAAGCATGCCAGTTTTGGTTTGGGTGTGAATATTACGCTGGGACTGCCAATCATACGCACTTCAGTTGATCATGGCACCGCACTCGATTTAGCGAAATTAGGTACTGGGCTGGCGGATGCCAATAGTATGTGTGTAGCGATTCGTATCGCGGCAGAAATGGTAGCGCGGCAAGCAGCTAGTCGAAGTGCAACAGCTAGTCCGAATGGATTGGCTAAATAATTCTATTTCTATTTCTATTTCTATTTGCGTTTAGTTTGATATTTATTCGATCTCTAACCGCAGTATTCAATCACAATTCAAAAAAAACATGAAACACATCGCACGCAAACGCTTCGGGCAAAATTTTCTCACGGATCAGCAAGTATTGAACGACATCATCAGCGTCATTGATCCGCAACGTGGCGAGAGCATGGTTGAGATCGGACCTGGTCTGGCAGCGATGACGCGCTTGTTGCTCGACGGTTTGGATCAGCTGCATGTAGTCGAGCTAGACCGCGATCTGGTAGCACGCTTGAAAAAAAGTTTTGACCCAACGAAATTGATCATTCATGAGGGAGATGCACTGCAATTTGATTTTGCGTCAATTCCGGTGAACGAAGGCAAGAAGCTGCGCATCGTTGGTAATCTTCCTTATAATATTTCCAGCCCATTGTTGTTTCATCTGGCCGAATATGCAGAACAAGTCGAAGATCAACATTTCATGCTCCAAAAAGAAGTGGTAGAGCGCATGGTGGCCGAGCCGGGTGGCAAAGAATATGGCCGTTTATCGGTGATGCTGCAATGGCGTTATCACATGGAGTTGCTCTTCATCGTGCCACCTACTGCGTTTGATCCTCCACCGCGTGTCGATTCTGCGATTGTGCGCATGATACCGAAAAAAGAAAAGTTAGCTTGTAAATTGCAAAACTTAGAACAAGTGGTAACCAAGTCGTTTTCGCAACGTCGTAAAACGATACGCAACTGTGTCGCAGGGCTATTTACTGAGCAGCAGCTGATGGATGTCGGAATTGATCCGCAATTGCGCGCAGAAACAATACCTTTAGAACAGTACGTCGCGCTGGCGAATTTGTTACCAGCTTAATGTTTTCCACTTAATCCAACCCAACGCTATGAACCTGACCAATACTCCTGAATGGCAAGCTTTGTTGGGTCACAAAGCCCGTTTGCAAACGCAGCATCTACGCGAATTATTTGCAAATGACGCGGAGCGATTTAAACATTTTTCGTTAGAGCTAGATGGCTTGCTGGTTGACTATTCTAAGCAACGTATCGATGCCGCTGCCTTAAATGATTTAATCGCGCTGGCTCAACATTCTGATGTCGAGAACTGGCGTGATCGCATGTTTGCCGGTGAAAAAATTAATTTCAGCGAAAACCGTGCTGTCTTACATACTGCTCTCCGTCACACCGATTTCACACCGTTCCCGAGCGCGGAAAATGATGTGATGCCAGAAGTGCATGCGGTACGCAAACAAATGCGCGATATCGTCGAGCGCGTGCGTAGCGGCTTATGGCGTGGGTTTAAGGGCGATGCAATACAGAATATTGTGAATGTCGGTATCGGTGGTTCTGATCTCGGCCCGAAACTGGCGACGCGCGCATTGTCTGCTTTACAGCATCCAGGTTTGAATTTCTATTACGTCTCGAACCTAGACAGTGCACACTTAGCACCTTTATTGGAAAAGCTGGATCCGCATACGACCTTGTTCATCGTTGCATCTAAAACTTTCACCACACAAGAAACCAGTATTAATGCGCATACAGCGCGCACCTGGTTGCTGGCCGCGGCGATGGAAGAATGGGCGATTGCCAAACATTTTATTGCTGTGACGTCGAATCCGAGTAAGGCCCATGAATTTGGCATTCCTGATGCGAATATTCTACAGATCTGGGATTGGGTCGGTGGTCGTTACTCTCTGTGGTCAGCGGTTGGTCTATCGGTTGCACTGGCAATCGGTATGCGTGGCTTCGAGCGTTTGCTCGAAGGTGCGGAGACCATGGATAAACATTTTGGTAGCGCCCCGTTGGACAAAAATTTACCAGTGTTGTTGGCCTTGATGTCGATCTGGAACACCAATTTCCTCGGTGCGGAAACCACGGCGGTTTTGCCTTATAACGAATCAATGCGCCATTTGCCAGGTTTCCTCCAGCAATTGGAAATGGAATCGAATGGTAAGACCGTAGGGCGTGACGGCGAGCCATTGAGTTGTCGCGCTAATCCTATTGTGTGGGGTGAGATTGGGGTCAATGGACAACATGCCTTCTTCCAATTATTGCATCAAGGTGGTTGGTTAATTCCTTGTGATTTTGTCGTGGCCGCCAGTAGCGATTATCCTCTACCCGGACATCAGGCGCCCTTATTGGCGAATTGTTTAGCGCAGAGTTCCGCTTTAGCTTTTGGTAAAACTGAACAACAAGCACGTATAGAATTGGCCGCGGCAGGTTTGCAAGAAAGTGAAATCGCGAAACTTTTGCCACATAAAGTCTTCGCCGGAAATCAGCCATCGACCACGATTTTGATGACGAGCTTAGATCCTTTCCAACTAGGCATGCTGCTGGCTTTGTATGAACACAAAGTCTTTGTGCAGGGTGTGGTGTGGGGTTTGAATTCTTTTGATCAATGGGGCGTGGAGCTCGGCAAACAATTGGCAAATAGTTTATTGCCTGCGCTTGAAGGCGATCAGGCTCACGATGCTCAACTTGATGATTCGACGCGAGGCTTGATTTCTTATTTTCGAAGGTATGGGAATAACTAAGGCGAGTCAATAAGAAGGCACCGAAATCGGTGCCTCGTGACTCACGGTGTAATTATAAAGTGACTGGCGTTTCAAATTCGCGCTCAATCAATTCAACTTTGTAGCCATCAGGATCTTGTACAAACGCGATCACAGTGCGACCACCTTTGACTGGACCTGCTTCACGCGTCACATTTCCGCCGCGCGCCTTCACCGCAGCACATGCAGCAGCCGCATCTGGAACTGAAATCGCGATATGGCCATATGCAGTTCCCATTTCGTAAGACTCAACACCATAGTTGTAAGTTAATTCTAATTCCGCATGCTCAGGATTGCTGCCGAATCCCAAAAAAGCAAGCGTGTATTGATACTCCGGATTATCGGAAGTTCGCAATAATTTCATACCTAAAATTTCGGTATAAAAATCAATAGAGCGTTGCAGGTTGCCGACGCGTAGCATGGTATGTAAAAAGCGCATGGTGAGTTTCATCTTTAGAATAAAGACGCTATTGTAACGCCGAGTTTGTTGCTACGTTTTTGATCGTTCATTTCAAGAAATGCCAACGGCCCCGACGGATATCTTGTACGCGGCGATTCATACTTTGCCTGATCCAGCGCAAGAAGATGAATCGCTTGATGCCGGAGAGATTACTGCCATGTTTCGCATAAAAATCATCCGGTGCATCAAAAACACCAAAGTCGTGATTGATGCCTTCTTTTTGTATATAGGTATCCTTGCCACGCCAATCGACATCAGGTTGCGCGAGTGACGTGGTGGCGATGCCGTAACCGCAAAAAGCACCAACATTATCTTTAAACTGTGTCTGTACACTGCTCAAATAGGCTTTGTCTAGGATGAATCCTTCTAGATTAATCCAGTGATCTTGATGCCAGATTTCTACCCAACTATGAATGATGCTAGCTGGCGCGAGTACATAGGCAACGCCACTGATCGCCCCCTTTTGCAAAGCCTTATTGATCGTGAATCCATGAAAGCGACACGGGACTCCGCACTTGCGAAGTAGTGCCATGATTAGGGTTCCTTTGGTGTTGCATTGCCCTATGCCGTCGGCCAAAACGCGTGATGCCGGTAAATCATCGGCTTCGTTGTAGCCAAACGCAATCTCGTTTTGCACGAAAGCATAAATTTGCGCTATGCGTTGTTCCATAGGGAGGGATAGCCAGCCATTGCTTGCGACGAGTTGGGTGATGCTCGGGTGATTGAAATCCAGTAAGGTGGTCGAACCCAGAAATTGTTCCATTTTTGCTTCGCCTATTTTTTTAATCGTGGCTCTAGTATGGCAATACCCTTTTGCTTAGTCTTGAACGAAACAGCTGAACTTACTTTTTGCGTATTAACTTGGGTAACAAACTGTGCGGCGTGACACCAAACATGGCAAGGAAAGTGCGGGAGAAATGCGCCTGATCAGAAAACCCAGCCGCATGCGCCGCGTTGATCGCGCTGCTGCCATCCAAAATCGCCTCTAGCGCGACGATCAGACGCAACCATTTGCGGTAGCTACGCAAAGGCATGCCTGTTTGTTCACGAAACCAGTGTGAGAAGCGTGATTCTGACAAAGCGACTTGTTGTGCAAGCTCACTGCGCTTGGCATATTCGGCGCTGACCTCTTGTCGAATACTTTGCAGAATAATTGGTAGCCGTGGATCGAACTTCGACGCCATTTCGTGGTGTTTGAAAAAATCCCGGCAATGTTGATGTAAGTTTTTGCTGGAATTTTCTAGGGTAAGCAGGCCACTGAAAAAAACCGCGATTTTTTGCGGTAAAGCTTGAACTAGACGTGGGTCTTCCAGATGTTCGCACAAGGCGATGGCCAGTGTGGTGGTGGGATCAAAAAACAAGGACAGATGGCGCGGAGCGATCAAGCGATGTTCTACACCAGCAGGTACGAAAATCGCATCGCCTTGAAGGTTCACTCCCGCGCTAATTAATGAGAATGGCTGGTCTAAGCGAACGATGCATTGATGCGCCCAATGTGCATGCGATTGATTGTCGCCAGTTTGCCCGATGAAAAAAGCGAAACCCACATCGATACCAAGTTCGCCGAACCATAATCTTGAATTCGATAGCTGGCTAATTTGTCTAGGCATGAGAGTGGATTACTTAAAATACAGGTAAATCTGCGCTCGCATGTTGACGCAGAATTCGTTTAGCGTGTTCGTATTCAGGATAGATGGATTCCACGGTTGCCCAGAATTTAGCGCTGTGATTCATCTCACGCAAATGCGATAGTTCGTGCGCAACCACGTAATCAATAATGTCGGGAGGAAAGTGAATGAGTCGCCAGTTTAAGCGTATCTTTCCTTGCGATGTACAAGAACCCCAACGCGTTCCTGCCGATGACAAGCTCATGGAGTGATAGCTGACACCTAAACGCTGCGAAAAAACTGGCATACGTTGATTGAAGATGCGTTTCGCTTCTTGTTGCAACCAATTTTTTACCCGGTCTTTCAGCTGCTGCTCCTGAAAATCAGGCGGTAGAGTTATGTGTAAGATGTCTTGCTCGGCGTCGTGGTTAACTGATACGCGAGTTTGATGAGCGATGCGTAATGTTAATTGTTTTCCAAGATAGGGCAAACGTGCTCCATCTTCCCAACGCATAGTTGCTTGAATGCGCTTGTTCGCCAGCTCACGTTTTTCACGTAGTTTGCTGATAATCCAATTCTGTTTTTCATGAATCGCTAGTTCAATATCCGCCAGTGTGACCCAGCGCGGGGCTGTGATGCGTAGCCCTTGATCTGCAATTAAAAAGCCTATGCTGCGGCGCTTGGAGCGGCGCAATTCGTATTCGAGCACTTGATCTTGAATAAGGATTTGGCGTTTGCGCGTCGGCGTGGTGCTGTCGGTACGGTTGTCAGTGCGGTTATCAGGAGAGCTGGGTGTGGTTGGGCGTTTGGCAACAATCACTTCATTGTTGCCAAACAGATCGCTAAACAAATCTAATTGCAGTGCACGTTGCAGACCTTGGATTAATGAAGGCTGGGCAGGTTTTGCACCTTTATTAGGATTTGCAGCGGACATGGGACTCTCTCAAAACGATGAAACTGTCGCTCTCCGGATCTTGAATCATCAATGATTTGAGGCGCACATCAAGAGTGTAACAC
>CAUPNA010000026.1:0-32420 GCA_963512475.1 uncultured Undibacterium sp. | reverse complement strand
TGCACTTTTCGAGGCAGTTTTTACGTGAATGAGGCGAAAATAGCTAGCTATTTCCAACGAAGAACGAAAAAAATGCGCCGCCAGCGCTCAAATAGCGTCGAAGACGCGCCTAATGGAAAATCTTGGTTGAATAACTAATAGCAAAAAGTAAGACTAAAAAAACACATCAATATGATTTCCGTTAAACTTAGTCGACTATGTAAATTCGAAAGTCTGCAATGACCGATCAAGCGAGAAAATTGAATTCTCCCGATTTAACGACTGTTTTACTTGCGACGGGATTCGTTCTTACCTTGTCTATGGGCGTACGTCATGGATTTGGTTTTTGGTTACAGCCCATTTCACAAGAATACCATTGGACGCGCGAGACGTTTTCTATGGCAATCGCGATTCAAAATTTGATGTGGGGGGTATTTGGCCCATTTGCAGGGATGGCTGCGGATAAATTAGGTACGGCAAAAGTAATCGTAGTTGGAGCGATTTTGTTTGCACTAGGCTTACTTTGGATGGCGCTAGTTAAGCAACCATTCGCATTCATCGCTGGTTCGGGTGTCTTGATAGGCGCTGCACTCGCATGTACTACATTCGGTGTAGTCAGTGGCATCATAGGACGCACTGCGCCTGAAGCAAAACGCTCTTGGGCTTTTGGCATGTCATCTGCAGCCAGCTCTTTCGGTCAATTTTTTATGATGCCAGTCGATCAGCAATTGATACAACACGCTGGTTGGCAGAATGCTTTGTACGTGCTGGCTGCGCTCATAGTAGTCGTCATGTTGCCAATGGCGTGGAAATTACGTGAACCACAGCGCGTAGTCGATACTGGTCCGCAACAAAGCACAATAGAAGCGGTGCGTGAAGCGTTTGCACACAAACCTTTTTTACTTTTGTTAGCAGGTTATTTCGTTTGCGGATTTCAATTGGTCTTTATTGGTATGAATATGCCGGCCTATTTAAAGGATAAAGGCATCACCGACCCTAGTGTCGCTGTGATTGCTTTATCACTGATTGGGTTATTTAATATCTTCGGATCGTATGGCGCTGGGAAGCTAGGTGGCTTGTTTCCCAAACGTTACCTCCTATCGAGCATTTACCTTAGCCGCAGTATCGTGATTGCGTTATTTATTCTCGCTCCATTAAGCGCTTACAGCGTTTACATTTTTGCCGCTGCGATGGGTTTGTTGTGGCTGTCAACTGTGCCGCTGACCAATGGTGTTATCGCTGGTATTTTTGGTTTGAAATATATGTCCATGCTGTCTGGCTTCGTCTTTTTTTCGCATCAACTAGGCAGTTTTATCGGTGCCTGGCTGGGCGGCTATATGTACACCAAAAATGGTAATTACGATGCAGTTTGGGGGATCGTGATTGCACTAGGAATTTTTGCGACTTTGATTAATTTGCCGATTAATGAGGCAGCGATAGAGCGCGACACGAAACTGCCACTCGCAGCCTAAGAGAATCACGATGAAACTCAGTTCCAGACATCGCCAAATCTTGATTGTGCTTGCTATCGCCGTGATCTTTGCGCTGGTTTTTCTGGCGTATTTGCAGCCGGGTTTTATCGTTGATTTGGCGAATCGATATGTATTTTGTTAGATCAAGTTGCGGCAGCTTATTAATAAGTTGAGCTTGATTTGATAGTTGAAGAAGTAGGTATAAATTGTAATTTATTAGGCAATCTGCTATCTTTTCATTCCCCTCAACTACATTAAGATGACAGCATTGCTTTAATCTGGCATCGCTTATCTGCTCACCAATCATGAAATTACCTTTACCTCTTTCTCTCGCTTCAGCACCTGCGCGAAGCACATTTTCTTGGTTAATTCTTCGTGTTTTATTGTCGGTCTTGGTTGCCGCACATGGTTGGGCACGATTGATCGCTGGTGGTGTTCCTCCTTTTGGAGAATTTTTAAATGCACAAGGTTTTCCCGTTGGATTTTATTTCGCAGCCTTGGTTACGGGGATAGAAATTGTTGGATCGATTTTTCTGCTTCTAGGAAGATTTGCCGCGCCTGTATGTGCAGTCCTTGCATTTATTTACGCAATGGGAATCGCACTAGTTCATGCACAAGAAGGATGGTTTGTGGTGGGACTAGGACGCAATGGCTCAGAGTACAGTGTACTGCTCATCGTTTGCCTATTGCTGACAGGTTTGCAGCATGTTAAATCAAGAAAAGAGAAATAGTTTGGAGTAGATGTGCTCTATTCGAACTGTTCTGAAAAAATCAATTCTTAAGCTGATTTTGCATCGCTACACTAGATAGTTTGAGATTTACATTTAACGAAATTGAAATCACAAACCTGAAACCGAAATATTTAACCAACTATCGCCCACCTGTTTTTCAACACATATCTTATCGCCGTCAACGCGATAAGATAAATGGCAACAGTGGCGGAGGTCGGATAGCACATTTGGATTTAAGATCACATAGCTGTGACCGGATGGATTGCGCACTGAGTGCGTGATTAGTCCAGGATGT
Source organism: uncultured Undibacterium sp. (assembly GCA_963512475.1). Lineage (GTDB taxonomy): Bacteria > Pseudomonadota > Gammaproteobacteria > Burkholderiales > Burkholderiaceae_D > Undibacterium. The sequence continues at coordinate 29,943 of CAUPNA010000026.1, read as the reverse complement.
CCTTCGCGATGTAAGCGAGTGCCGATTGCTTGTGTGTAGCTGTAATCAGTCTTATGCATCAGGCCAACTTGGCTTTTGTGGAAAGGGCGTAAATCGAGTAAGGCCGCATCGCAGGCGACGGTGTAGACCTTGCGTTCAACTCGTACATCCTTCTCTTGAAAACCGGCGTCCGTCAATAAACCGTAGTACCAGTGGTAAGCCGTTTCGTATGCAGTGGTTGTTATCGATTCTGCACCGTACCAGACCCCGAATTGTCCATCAGAATAGCGACTTGCCTGCCAATGTTGAAAAGGCCAAGTGATTGCATTAAACCAATGTGCGTCTTCAAATGGTCGATGGATGATCGGTGTTGTGGATATAAAGGTCGGTGGCTTTACTTCATCTTCCACTTGCTGTGCCAAGGCCCAATCTTCCGGTGTATCACTTAAGTCATCGAATAAGTCTTGTGAAATTTGAAGTGAGACGATATTTCTAAAGACGTTTTCATGAACGTCATGGAGTTTTACTTTGGAAAATAAAGAGTGCATGTGAGCGTTATGTCAGATGAGCGGAGACTAAATTTTTGTTGCACAAAACGAGTTTGAAAAACTAAACGCCGCGAGCGCGATCAAGATACGAGCGCACCATCAAGAGTCCAGTAAATCCCCATTCCTTTACGACCTGCACGGGCGACAAATTATCAAAAGCGCGGTTGCGGGTCGTCATCCAGCAATATGCCAGTTCACGATTTTGTGGGAATAGAAGTCGTAAATTTTTGTGAATGCCGAGCAGATGACCGACTCGTTCATATTGATCACGATTAGTGCCTATTGCTTCGCCTTTGCGATAACGCGTCAAGGTCGCACGATTGCTGGTAGCAATGCCCAATAAAGCTGCTTGATCCTCGGTAGATAACTGCCAATGATCCATCAGCGTCATCACCATCTTTGCCAAAGCGCCGCGATCTTCTGACGCGGGAATATGCGGTTCCGGATGACGTAGTAGAGTAGACATTGATGTGCTCCAGCCTCTAAAGAGGACAAAGATAATAAAAAAGGGAATTCATGTGAAACTATAACATTTCGTTTTAATGAAAACAAATTTTGTTTCATAAAGCACGAATTAATTTCTTATGAGATTGTTATTTTTATACGTTAATGCTTGGTTCGGATGCTGTGAGCTGATTCATATCGTTCTCTTTCAAGCTACTTAAATCGCTATAATTGTGTTTTAAAAATTGCTATGGTTAAGAGGCGTTTGTCTAAACTTAATCAATTTTTATTTGCTTAATTTGGAGTGTGCAATGAAATACTGGCTAATGAAATCAGAACCTAGCGAAGTCAGCATTGACGATGCTTTACGTATAGGTGCAGCACCTTGGTTTGGCGTGCATAATTATCAGGCGCGTAATTTTATGCGGGATCAGATGCAGCTTGGTGATGGGGTTTTGTTCTATCACTCTAGCTGTGACGAACCGGGCGTGGTCGGGCTTGCAGAAATCGCTAGTACACCTTATCCCGATGCAACGCAGTTTGATACTAAGAGTCATTATTACGATCCTAAAGCGACCGTAGAAAATCCGCGTTGGATTTTGGTGGATGTGAAAGCGATTCGTAAAACACGCGTATTGGGTCTGGCGGAAATGCGAAGCAATGACGATTTGGCGAGTATGGTGGTGTTGCAGAAAGGGAGTCGTTTGTCGATTACTCCCGTGACTGCAACGGAATGGAAAGCAGTATTGAAGCTTTTAGATAAAAAGTAAAATCTAGTTTTGAAACTGCTGCCTGAGCACGTTTTTCTGTACTTTTCCCATCGTGTTTCTTGGCAATTCATCGATGAAGAAGACCTGTTTAGGTACTTTGAAATTAGCGATTTGCGATTTCAAGCGTGCAATGATGGACGCCGCGTCTAGCTTTGCGGCCTTCTTTAATACAATCACCGCGCAAACCGCTTCACCAAAATCTGCATGTGCTAAACCGATGACGGCAGATTCTGATACTTCGGACATCTCATCAATTGCGCTTTCAATTTCTTTTGGGTAGACATTATAGCCACCTGAAATAATCAGATCCTTGCTGCGCCCGACGATGCTTAAGTAACCCTCGCTGTTAAATTTACCGACATCGCCGGTGCGGAAAAAACCATCTTCAGTAAATTCCTCGGCTGTTTTTTCGGGCATGCGCCAATAGCCTTGGAAGACATTAGGGCCTTTGACTTGTATATCGCCAATTTCTTCGACTCCTGCTATGTTTCCCAAAGAATTCAGCACGCGCACATTGACACCAGACAAAGGCAGTCCGACCGTGCCGCCTTTGCGTTCCCCTTCATACGGATTGGAAACCAGCATGGTGGTTTCGCTCATACCATAGCGCTCTAAGATAGTGTGACCGCTACGCTGTTTGAAATCCTGAAAAGTTTCCATCAGCAAAGGGGCAGAGCCTGAGATAAACAGACGCATATTGGTGCATAAGTCTTGGCTGAATCTGCTGTCTTGCAACAGGCGCACATAGTAGGTTGGTACGCCCATCATTACAGTGGATTGCGGCAGAAAATGAAGCACCTGATCCGTATCGAACTTCGGTAGAAAAATCATCTTGCTGCCGTTTAAGAGCGCCCCATGTGAGGCGACAAATAAACCGTGGACATGGAATAAAGGCAGGGCATGCAATAGAACATCGCCATCTTGCCAAGACCAAGTATCTTTCAACACTTTTGCATTGGAGGCGAGATTGTCGTGACTTAGCATCGCGCCCTTGCTGCGACCGGTCGTACCCGATGTGTAAAGGATGGCCGCCAGATCGTTGGCTTGACTTTGAACGGTAGTGAATTGATCTGACATGGACGTGGCTCGATCTAGCAGACTGCCGCGATTATTTCCTTTTGCTGGTGCATCTAAGTTGAACACATGTTGGCTGCCTGCTCGAAATGCGATTTGCGATACCCATCCAAAATTTTGCGGAGAACAGACGACGACTTCTGGCGTAGCGTCTTGAATGAAATAAGAAATTTCAGCGTGTTGATAGGCGGTATTTAATGGAAGAAATACATAACCCGCACGTAATGTTGCGAGATAGAGAATCAAAGCTTCCGGCGATTTTTCGACTTGTACTGCGATTCTTGCGCCAGGGTTTAAATGTAAACTGCACAGCAAATTTGCCAACTTTGCGCTGGCACGCTCTATATCTAGCCAACTGTAGTAGCGTTGATCATGGGTCTCTATGCAGCAGCGGTTGACATCGAAAGGGAAATTTTTTGCGAAGAGGGCGTAAAGATTGGCATTCATATTGAATCATTGGTGCGAAGTTAATGCAGTTGAACCATTATTTACCGGTAAATTCAGGCGTTTTTTTTGCCAGGAAGCCAAGTATGCCTTCTTGATAGTCATTCGTTTCGAGGAAGGAAAATGCTTCTAGCTGCTCCTGCTCATTCAGTGGCTCAGGAACGAAACTGAGGCGACGAATAACTTTCTTATTGATACGTGCCGCTAGCGGCGCACCACGAGCGATTCTTTCTGCAGTCTCTAAAGCTTCTGCAGGTACGTTATCTGATAGGCGTTGTACTAAACCCTTATTTTTCGCCTCTATGGCATTTAAAATTCTGCCTTCTAATAGGATCTCCAATGTCACAGCCTTGCCAACCAAGGACAGCAGACTTTGCATCTCTTGAGGCGCTAAAGGGAAGCCTAATTTATTCGTAGGAATGCCAAAGCGAGAGTTAGGTGCGGCAATCCGGATGTCGCATGAGATGGCGATTTCTAATCCGCCGCCAACGCAAACGCCTTCAATGGCGGCGACCACAGGGTGCTGACATTCAGCTATCGCTTTGAGTGCCGCCGCGATCACCTGATTGTGATAGCGCATACCATCCGCTAGTGTATTTCTTACCGTGGCAAATTCCTGGACATCAGCGCCAGCGGCAAAATTACGATTCGCACCACGGATGATCACGCAACGCAATTCAGTATTTTTGTCGAGAGCGATGAAATGTTTGGTCAGGAGACCCCACATGCTCATGTTGATAGCATTGAGCCGGTCAGGATTGGAGATCGTAACGTACGCGATCTTGCCTTCAATCTCACACTGAATTTCACCTTGTATTTCGTCTGGAATGTCACTGTCAATTCCATTTTGAGTATGGTTCATTCCCGCCTCCTGGATTTCTATTTTGAACGATTCGGACAATAACGAGCACCGCGCTGACGAATCGAAATTAGCTCTTGTAAATTCTATCTTTAGTTTTTTTACTTCCATTTAGCTTCATAGAAAGCGTGTTCTCAGCTTACTTCGGTTTTTTTCTTTTTGGTTTCTCTTGAACTGGTGGGGCGATCTTAGGTTCAAATTTATGTGCATAGGCTAGCCACAGCAATAGCAGACCACCAAGTATCATAGGCAATGACAGCATTTGTCCCGCAGAAATTGTCATACCCAGAAGGTTGACCTCATAATCTGGCGTGCGGAAGTACTCAGTGAAGAAACGTGCACAGCCGTACAGGCAGACAAATAGTGCACCTACTGCTAGCGCTGGACGCGTTTTGCGCGCATAAATCCATACCAGTACAAACAACAGCAGACCATCGACCAATGCCTGATAAAGTGGCGAGGGATGCACGGGGTAGGTGATGCCTGGCCATTTCATTGCCCAAGGCAAATCACTGGATGCCATACGACCTGGTAATTCATGATTAATGAAGTTGCCAATGCGTCCAGCTGCGTATCCCAAGGGTACTAAAGGGGCAATAAAATCATACACATGAACCAGCGGCATTTTCGCATTGCGTGCCCATAACCACATCGCGAATAACACACCGATAAAGCCACCATGAAACGACATGCCGCCTTTCCACACCATGAATATTTCTAATGGATTGGCTAGATAGTAAGATAAGTTATAAAACACGACCTCGCCTAAACGACCGCCAAGTACGACGCCTAACACACCATAAAACAGCATGTCGTCTATATGCTCTTTGGTCCAGCCTAGTGCTGCGATATGGTTTTGGCGCAAACGCAATCGGCCTAAAGCGACAAATTGCGCAAAAGCGATCAAGTACATGATGCCGTACCAATGGATGTTGATGAAGCCAAGTCGAATAGCGACCGGGTCGAAGTTGGGATGTTCCAGCATAATGAATTTTATAAAATATCTAAAAAAGCCTGTAATACAGGAGAAGGGTTATCTTTACGCCAGGCGACGCCAATTTCTATACCTGTTTGGTTTTGATTCAGTGGATAGTAAGTCACGCCAGGCCGTTTTAAATTGGATACAGATTCTGGCACCAAAGCCATGCCCATTGTCGCAGATACTAAGGCAATAATGGTCTGCATTTGTATGGCTTCTTGTGATACGACTGGTGTCAGGCCAGCGTTACCAAAGCAAGACAAGATGCTGTCATGCAGAGCTGGTGCAATTTTGCGCGGAAAAAGTATTAATGGCAAATCTTTATATGTCGCCAATTCGTTTGGATTATGGCGTTGCGCTTCAGACTCTGGAATCGCTAAAATCAGGGCTTCATTTCTCACTTTCTTGTAATGAATGTGATTGCTTAATGCGCTAGGAATAGGTGGAATTAAGAAGCCCAAATCAATTTCAGATTTTTCAAGTAAGACTAATTGCTTATCACTGGTGGCTTCGATTAATTCGATCTTGACGGCATGGTGATTCTGTCGGAATTTGCGTAGCGCCGGTGGCAAAATACTGTAATCGGCAATCGAAATAAAGGCCAGACGTAGTTCTCCTGTTTGGCCGCTGGCCGCACGTTTGACAAGGTCGGGAAGCAGTTCGGCTTGCGCTAAAAGACGTCTAGCCTCCGGCAAGAGAGCGAGGCCCGCTGCGCTTAATTGACTTTGTCGGGTTGTCCGTATGAAAAGTTGTGCGCCTAGCTGCGTCTCTAAGTTCTGTATTGCTTGAGATAGTGGCGGCTGCGTCATATGCAAACGTATAGCAGCACGACCAAAATGCTGTTCCTCAGCGACCGCTACAAAATATCTGAGTTGACGTAGTTCTATCTGCATGACTTGACATGAAAGCTCATGGACTCAATGAGATATGAAATGAAATTAATGCAAATAGTCATTTGCATGGGCAGGGCGCTTCGCACCTATTTTTTTTTGCCTTCTTTGAAGCTTCGTTTCATGCGCTCTGCGTGCATTTTTTTGTGATGCATTTCATCTTTGCGCTTGTCTAAACCCAACATACGTTCTAAAAACTCAAACCAGATAAATGCAGCAAAAGCGAGGCCATTGATCCACCACCATGATACTTGCTCCATAAAACTCACTTCCAATAGTTTTAGCGCATAGAGGACAACGATAGGAATAATCAGGAACATAGTTTAATAATCGTAAGTGAAGGATAGAACTGTGAAGGATAGAACTGTGATGGTTTAGAGCTTGTGAGTGCCCATCATAGGCACATTCTCGGTTAAGGTCAACCAAGCGAAATTTAGCTGCGTTGGAGGACTCGGTCTATCGCAAAAAGCGGTAAAATATTAACACCTCAAATTTGACTAGGAGATTTTGATGAAAACAGCACTTATGGTGATGGGCAGCGTGGCTTTGTTGGTATCTGGTTCAGCGATGGCAAATATGGATTTGGCCAAGGCAAAAAACTGTATGACTTGTCATAGCGTTGATACTAAAATCTTGGGGCCGTCATTTAAAGATGTGGCAAAAAAATATGCTGGTGATAAAACCGCAGAAGCTAAATTGATTACCAAAGTGATGAAAGGCGGCAGCGGTGTTTGGGGTGCTGTACCTATGCCAGCGAATGGACAAGTGTCTCCAGCAGAATCGAAAACTTTAGTGACTTGGATTTTGTCTGCAAAGTAAGTTGGGCAAATCTAGGAAAAAGCTCGGCGTGCCGGGCTTTTTTATTTATCGTGCTATTTGAATCTGATTTTGTTCAAATTGTGCTTCGCCTTAACAAAGTTTCGTTCATTATTATGGCCAAATTTCATACGCTTGATAAAGTAGATCGTAAATTGCTGAATTTACTGCAAAAAGACAATCAGACGGCAACTCGGGTTTTAGCGGAAAAATTGCACATCTCCCAACCGACCTGTTTGCGCAGAATAAAAGCTTTGCGTGATGCTGGGGTCATCAGTGCAGATGTCGCGATGGTAGATCCATTTTCTCTTGGCTATGGCATGCTTGCCTTCCTAGAGATATCGTTGGCAAATCAATCAGACGAGCATATGCGGGATTTTGAGGCATGTATGAATCACGAGCCTGAGGTAATGCAGTGCTATTTTGTATCAGGCGAGATCGACTACTTTTTGGTTATTCATGTCGTTGATATGGAGGCTTACTACCAGTTTGTACGCCGTGCTATTTCAGGTTCCGGAAATGTGCGTCATTTCCACTCGCGCTTTCCTATGAAGCGGGCTAAATTTTCTACCCGTATCGCGTTCGATGAAAAAATGCCTGAGTTGTCGGTACGGGTTGCTAAATAGTTGTGGCAACAACAGCGTAAGTGTTAGATCGAAAAGTAGGTTCGATCTTAGGACTTATGGCTTTTTAGCTTAGTCAATTCTTGAGCAACAGCGCGGGTAATAACTTCTTCCAAGCTTTGACGCAGACCTGAGCGGATATCATCGGCGAGTTGATCAACGGCATTTTGCAAGACTTCGGCGAGACTATCACGCACTCTATGTTCGAGTACGAAATCGACACGTGCCAAAACCTGGCGCAGCACATTTTCTCTTACCGTTTGTTCCATCTGTTGAAACGCTTCGGCGCTCATTTCAATGTTATCGAGGCTCTCGGGAATCTCCTCTTTGGTTGCGCTTATGATCTTTGTCGGACTGACCGGCAATGCTGCTGAAATCGCAGGATTTTGAGTTTGCACACCCTTTGGAGGTAAGGTTGTATTTGTTACCGCAGGATGCGATGACATACTTTTGATTTCTGGTGCGGGCGGTCGCATAGTCGGCACCGCAGCGCTTTGAGTTGGTTTGGCGGCTACGGGCTTGTTCTCAGCACTTGTTGGCGTTGCCGTCGTCGGTGCTATGACTTCCGTTAAAACAGGAATACTGGAATCGATTTGATCATTCATGATGCGTTGGCGACAGTGTGTGAGGGCTTTATACCCTGTTGTTGATAGAGACGAAAGCGTTGACGGCCAGCGTCGGCATCTTGTTCTTCGCTCGAAACTATTTCAATTACGCGTTGAAAATTTTGGAACCCATCTGGCAATGATTGGCTAAGATTAATCAATAAGTCATGGTGAGGCAATTGTCTGTTCAGACTCGCAGCAATCAACACGGGCGTCTGTGCAGCTAAGGGATCTTCGATGAGTACATGCGGTAAAAAATCAGTCGCAGAGAAATCCCATAGCGCCTTATTTAAAGTCTGTGCTTGTTCTTCATTTTGACTCAATACCAGAATTTGACAATCGGCTGCACGTGCTTTTCTGATGAGGCGACATGTGTAGTGAATCTTGTCGCTTACCTGGCTGTGAAAATCAACTCTAGTCATAATTATTTATTCAAACTTAGTTCATTTAATTAGATTTTAGCAAACCAGATTTCGTCTGCGCTGCTGAGTTGAGCGGGCGCGTGTCTCACATTTAGAAACGAATTCCTGTAGGGGACGCGGTCCTCGGTTTTACTTGCTCACTAGTATTATCAGTTTTTTCTTTGTTTTCAGTTGGTGCTGGCGGGGCAGCGGGTTCTGGTGCCGGATAACGATAATCTTTTGGAAGTATGCTCGTTTCGGGGTAGCCTGCTGTACTTAAGGCAGTGCGCCATTCGACGGAATCAAAGCCAGAAAATTTTGCCTTGCTGATCTGCAGTAAAGGTAACTGATTGTCTCCACTCAATTGACGGAATTTGTCGACATCCTCTTTAGTACTGACTGTTTTTTCTGCAAATGGGATGCCATTTTGTTTGAGCATAGAGCGCGCTTCGTTGCACGGGCCACAAGGTGTACTTGCAATAGTTGTATAAAAAGTCACCGGATTTTTGCGTACTGCAACTTCCAGATCAGGAGGGAATTTTACATTCGATTGTTGCGCGGTACCGTCCATTGATTTGCTGATGAGTTTTTTTGCATTTGCTGGTGGTGGCGTATCGCTATAGACCATTTTTCCGTTGGGGCCTATCCATTTGTAAGTTTGCGCTTGGGCAAGGCTTGTTAGAGACGCCAAGCTTACTAAAGCAAAAATGCCCAGCATAAGTTGCAGACGATTTGGCTTTGCGGCAGTCGATTGTTTCAAAGTGAATTGCATAACGATAATCTCCAAAGCGATTATTTATTGATTCATGCCATTATGGCGCAATAAGGCGTCTATTAATGGTTTTCTGCCGCGAAATGCAACAAAGGATTCGAGTGCCGGACGAGAGCCGCCCATTTCCAAAATCTCGGTTTGGAAAGCTTTGCCAACGGCACGAGACAGGCTGCTACCTTCCGTTTTAGCGACTTCTTCAAATGCGGCATACGCATCGGCGGATAAAACTTCTGCCCATTTGTAGCTGAAATACCCAGCAGAATAACCACCTGAAAAAATATGTCCAAACGAATGCTGAAAGCGATTGAAGGCAGGCGGTTGGATGACCGTCACCTGGTCTCTGACCTGCTGCAGAACTTGCGCCACGTTAAGCTTGGCCGCATGCGCGCTGCCGTCATGCAGGCGCATATCAAACAAGGCGAATTCAACTTGACGTAATGTTTGTAAACCGGACTGGAAATTTTTGGCGGCAATCATTTTGTCGTACAGACTGCGTGGCAAATGGTCACCCGTGTCGGTATGTGCTGTCATTTGCTGTAAAACATCCCATTCCCAGCAGAAGTTTTCCATGAATTGCGATGGCAACTCCACCGCATCCCATTCAACGCCAGAAATGCCTGACACCGAAATGTCATCGACTTTGGTCAGCAACTGATGCAGGCCGTGGCCAAATTCATGGAATAGGGTGATCACTTCATCATGCGTAAAGGTGGCGGGTTTAGTTACGCCATCGACCACCACGGGTGCATTGAAATTACAAGTTAAGTAGACGACCGGTGTCTGTACACTACCTGCTTTCAAACAACGGGCACGTGCATCGTCCATCCACGCACCGCCTTGTTTTGCTGCACGGGCGTACAGATCGACATAGAACTGACCAATCAGTTCGCCTTCGCGTTCTACGCGATAAAACTTGACATCAGGATGCCAGGTCGCTGCGCTATCGGTTTTGATACTTACCGCGAACAGGGTTTGGATAACATTGAATAATCCCGCGACCACTTTGTGTTCTGGAAAGTACTGTTTTACTTCTTGCTCAGAAAACGCATAGCGCTGCTCACGCAATTTTTCAGAAACAAAGGTAGTGTCCCACGCTTGTAAGTCTTCAATAGTAAATTGCTCTTGGGCGAATTGACGCAGTTCGGCCAGATCTTTTTCGGCGTAAGGCTTGGCTTTGTCGGCCAGATCCAGCAAGAAACTTTCGACCTGCGCTGCGCTTTCAGCCATCTTTGGCAGCAATGACACTTCCGCGAAATTTTGATAGCCAAGTAGTTCGGCCTCTTCTTGGCGCAGGCTTAGCAATTCATCGATGATGGCGCTGTTATCCCATTCAGGATGACCTCCTAACTCGGAAGCCTTAGTGGCATTCGCACGATAAATGGTTTCGCGTAAACTGCGATTTTCTGCGTATTGCAAGAGCGGAAAGTAAGAGGGGAAGTGCAGGCTGAACTGATAACCCGTATTGCCATCTTGTTCTGCAGCGTTTTGTGCGGCTTGCAGAACCTCTTCTGGCAGTCCCTTTAATTCCGCGATATCGGTAACCAATAGTTTGTAATCATTGGTCGCGTCTAGAACATTTTCAGAAAACTTGGTCGACAATGCCGCCAATTTTTCCTGCACTTCTGCATAACGTTTCTTCTTGTCGTCTGCCAGTTCAGCACCACCAAGCTTGAAGTCACGCAAAGCATTGCTAATGATCTTTTTGCGGGCTGGACTTAATGTCGAATAGTCTACGCTCACATTTAAGGCTTTGTAGTGCTGGAATAAATGTAAATTTTGACCAAGCTCCGTCCAAAATTCGGTGACTTTAGGTTGATTTTCATTGTAAGCCGCGCGCAATTCAGGCGTGTCTCGTACCGAATTGAGATGACTAACGATGCCCCAGGCGCGTCCCAATTTTTCAGTCACCGTTTCTAGCGGTGTGACGAAATTATCCCAATGGATGTTCGCTATCGGGCTTTCCAATTGAGTCACGACTTCACGACATTGCGCCAATAAAGCATCAATTGCAGGGCTGACATGTTGTGGCGTGATCTTATCAAAATGCGGTAGGTCACTAAAGTCGAGCAAGGGATTCGCTGGCGTTATCAATGGAGTCATCATTTGGGTCATCTTATTAAGTTCTTTCAGCAGCTTCTATGGTATTTACTAATAACATGGTGATCGTCATTGGACCGACACCACCTGGCACTGGGGTAATGTATCCAGCCACATCTTTCACATTGGCGTAATCAACGTCACCACATAATTTGCCTTCATCATCGCGGTTCATGCCGACGTCGAGTACCACAGCGCCGGGTTTGACCATGTCGGCAGTCACGATATTGCGTTTGCCAGTAGCCACGACAAGAATGTCCGCGTTGCGGGTATGCGAACCCAAATCACGGGTCTTAGAGTTACATATGGTGACGGTAGCACCTGCTTGCAAGAGCAACATGGCTTGCGGCTTACCGACAATATTGGAGGCACCAACCACAACCGCATTTGCGCCTCGAACTGGGTAGTCGATCGATTCCAACATCTTCATCACGCCATACGGAGTACAAGGGCGGAATAAGGGCTGACCTGTCATTAGCAAGCCAGCGTTGCTGATATGAAAACCGTCTACGTCTTTTTCAGCAGCAATCGCTTCAATGACTTTATTGGCATTGATATGAGCAGGTAAAGGCAATTGCACGAGTATGCCGTTGATCTTTGGATCATTATTCAAACGGGCAATGTGCGCTAATAAAGTCGCTTCGTTTAGATCGGCATCATATTTTTCAAGCACCGAGTAAAAACCGCAGTCTTCGCAAGCTTTGACTTTGTTGCGAACATACACTTGTGAAGCTGGATTCTCACCAACCAAAATCACCGCGAGACCCGGTTGTTTTCCCTGTGCTGTTAATGCCGCCGCGCGTTTAGTTACGTCCTCACGAATTTGTTGAGAAAGTTGGGTGCCGCTAATAATTTGTGCCGTCATGATGGTGGACTCGGAAAGGTGGCTGCTACCGAAGTAAATGGAATTCATTCGCCTCATTTGAGCCAAGATTGCAAAGAAAGGATAAGGCGTGATTATAAAGGATGCAGAGCTTTTTCATTTGAAATGGCATTCAAAAAGCGAGTTTTTAGGAGGGAAGTTCGCTACAAATCATGTCAAATCGGCTTGGTGGCAGCTACAACTGTTAGGTTTTTTACTTGTGACAATTGTTTGCTGAGTGAGTGTTCGCACCTTTTGAAAAAATGCGATAAAAAAGCGACAAACAAAATTGTTTTGCAAGCGCCACATTTTTGAATGGGTGTGAGACAAGGCATTCCCATAATAATTCGTCGCTATCGAATTCGAGAAAACCCTTCAATGCAGAGAGGCTGAGGTGTGCTTAGGAATGTCTATTTCATTGGTTCCTTACTTTTGAATGACGTAGTTTTAGAGCGTCAAAAAATCAAGGGTTCCTCTGTTTTTGCCTTTCTCCAGCACCGAGGCATCTCGGGGTTGAGGTGTTTTGGTTTTCGGATGAGTACCATAAAAAATAGTAAAAAATCAGCAATTACGTATGTTGCGCTGCGACATAAATATCACATTATGAAATCACATATCGTAATTTGAAATTTGCGAAAACTGCTGTTAGAATGCTTCAGTTTTAAAATTCAGATCCAAAATTTATTGAGCTTTTTACGTATTTCAGACAAGCTAGAAAACTGGCGCAAAAAATCGAGGCAAGAATCGTGGCAAGTAAAGGTGTCTGTGTCTGGAGCGAAAAAAGAGTAGCAATGAGTGCGGGTGAATTCAGCTAATGTAGGTTGCGAGTGTAAATTGCAAATTTAAGATTGATCAACGAGGAGACCGTATGTCACAAATAGACCAAATTTTGGCGCAAGCCGTGAATGACCCTGATGTGATCGAGACCAATGAATGGCTCGACGCTTTAGAATCGGTGATCGATACGGAAGGTCCGGATCGCGCGCATTATTTGATGGAACGCATGATGGATCTGGCTCGCCGTCGCGGTGCGAATATCCCGTTCTCTAGTAATACAGCCTACGTGAATACCATTCCAGCCGACAAAGGTGCACATTGCCCTGGTAATCTGGAAATTGAAGAACGCCTGCGCTCTTATATGCGTTGGAATGCGATGGCGATGGTAGTCAAAGCCAATCGTGTTGATGGCGACCTTGGTGGTCACTTATCGAGTTTTGCTTCGTTGGCGAATATGTTGGGAATTGGTTTTAATCACTTTTGGCATGCACCAACCGCCGATCACGGCGGCGATCTTTTGTACATTCAAGGTCACTCATCTCCCGGTATTTATGCTCGCGCTTTCTTGGAAGGTCGCTTGAGCGAAGATCAACTGATTCACTTCCGTCGCGAAGTTGATGGTAAAGGTCTGTCTTCTTATCCACATCCGAAGTTGATGCCAAGTTTTTGGCAGTTCCCAACTGTATCCATGGGTTTGGGCCCATTGATGTCTATCTATCAGGCACGCTTCCTTAAGTATTTACATGCACGTGGTATTGCTGATACTGAAAAACGTAAAGTCTGGGCTTTCTGTGGCGATGGTGAGATGGATGAACCAGAATCCATGGGCGCAATCGGTATGGCTGGTCGTGAGAAGTTGAATAACTTAGTGATGGTGGTCAACTGTAATTTGCAACGTCTTGATGGCCCAGTACGCGGCAACGGCAAGATCATTCAAGAACTCGAATCAGATTTCCGTGGTGCTGGCTGGAATGTGGTCAAAGTGATCTGGGGCTCAGGTTGGGATGAGCTTCTAGCGAAAGACAAAGAAGGTGCTTTGCGTAAGATCATGATGGAAACCGTCGATGGTGAATATCAGAACTACAAAGCGAAAGATGGCGCCTATGTTCGCGCTAATTTCTTTGGTAAAGATCCACGTACTTTGGCGATGGTCGCGCATATGTCAGATGACGACATCTGGCGTTTGACACGCGGCGGTCATGATCCACATAAGATTTACGCAGCATTCAGAGTAGCGCAAGACAGCGTTGATCAACCGACGGTCATTTTGGCAAAAAGTATCAAAGGCTTTGGATTCGGTAAATCCGGCGAAGCTCGTAACACAGCGCATAATACGAAGAAGCTCGATGATGAAGCTATCAAAGCTTTGCGCGACCGCTTCCAATTGCCAATTGCTGACGAACATTTGCCAGCGATACCATTCTTCAAGCCAGCTGACGACACACCAGAAATGAAGTACTTACAAGAGCGTCGTGCGGCACTCGGCGGTTACTTACCACAACGTCGTCAACAAGCGGATGAGATGTTAACCGTACCGCCATTGTCAGCGTTCCAAGCGATGTTGGAACCAACCGCTGAAGGCCGTGAGATCTCGACGACGGCTTCTTACGTTCGTGTTTTGACTTCTCTATTGCGTGATAGCAGCCTCGGTCAACGCGTGGTGCCAATTATGGTGGATGAGTCCCGTACTTTTGGTATGGAAGGTTTGTTCCGTCAAATCGGTATTTTCAGTCAAGTTGGTCAGTTGTACGAGCCTGTCGATAAAGATCAGGTCATGTACTACCGTGAAGACAAAGCCGGTCAAATTCTGCAAGAGGGTATTAATGAAGCGGGTGGTATGAGTTCATGGATCGCTGCGGCGACATCCTACTCGACCAATAACCGTGTGATGATTCCTTTCTACACTTATTACTCCATGTTCGGTCTGCAACGTATCGGTGATTTGGCATGGGCAGCGGCAGATATGCGCGCACGTGGTTTCTTGATCGGCGGTACTGCGGGTCGTACGACTTTGAACGGCGAAGGCTTGCAACATGAAGACGGTCATAGCCATGTGATGGCATCGACGATTCCTAACTGCGTTCCTTACGATCCGACATTTGCACATGAAGTTGCGGTCATCATTCATGACGGTTTGCGTCGTATGGTTACCAATCAGGAAGACGTGTTCTATTACATCACTGTGATGAATGAGAACTACGCACATCCAGGTTTGGTTGCTGGTCAGGAAGAAGGCATCATCAAAGGTCTGTATTCCTTCAAGAAATCAGAAGCACAGACTAAACACCGCGTGCAGTTGTTAGGTTCAGGCACAATTTTGCGTGAAGTGATTGCCGCAGCAGATTTGTTAATGAATGATTGGGGTATTGCTTCTGATATCTGGTCCGCACCATCCTTCACCTTGTTGGCGCGTGATGGTCAAGATGTGGAGCGTTGGAATATGCTGCATCCAACCGATACGCCACGTGTTCCTTACATTGCTGAGTGCTTGAAGGATACCGCTGGCCCTATCGTGGTTGCCACCGATTACATGCGTACTTATGCAGAACAAGTTCGTGCTTTCATTCCTAAAGATCGCAGCTATAAGGTCTTAGGTACTGATGGTTTTGGTCGTTCTGATAGCCGTGCTAAGTTGCGTGAATTCTTTGAAGTGAATCGCTATTTTGTGGCGATCGCTGCATTGAAAACTTTGGCGGACGAAGGTGCAATTTCTGCTTCTGTGGTCGCTCAAGCGATTGAGAAATACGGTATCAATCCGAATAAACCTAATCCGGTGACTGTTTAATTGAAAATTGCGTTTAGTGCAAATTTGTAGGGCGGGTGTAACCCGCGCCGCCTGCCCATCGAGCACCTGAGCAGCGCGGGTTGCACCCGCCCTACGAAAGCTACAAGAGCGCTTAATTTATTAGCCCTGACCCCCAGCCTTCCCCTTTGAAGGGGCGGGAGTAAATGGAGAAAATGATGAGTACAGTAGAAGTCAAAGTCCCGGATATCGGTGATTTCAAAGAAGTGGAAGTCATCGAGTTGATGGTAAAAGTCGGCGATACGATCAAAGTTGATCAGTCATTGATCACCGTAGAATCCGATAAGGCGAGTATGGAAATTCCATCCAGCCATGCGGGTGTGGTGAAAGAAATTAAAGTGAAAGTTGGCGATAAAGTTGCGCTCGGATCATTGGTCGTTATCGTTGAAGCCGATGGCGCAGCAGCAACGCCTGCTCCAGCTGCATCCGCACCCGCACCGGCAGCGGCAGCTACTTCGACTCCAGTGCCTGCTGCAGTCGCAGCACCTGTTGCTGCTCCCGTTCCTGTAACAGCTACCCTAGCGGTTGCAGGTGTCGCCACTGCAGCTGCAGGCAAATCACACGCCTCACCGTCCATCCGCAAATTTGCACGTGAACTCGGCGTCGATTTGGGCAAAGTACCAGGCACTGCACCTAAAGGTCGCATTACCCAGCAAGACGTGCAAAATTACGTTAAGGGTGTGGTGGCGGGTGCTGCAAATGCACCAGTAGCTGCGGCCAGCAATAATGGCAGCGGTTCTGGTATGAATCTTCTGCCATGGCCGTCATTGGATTTCAGTAAGTTCGGCACGACTGAATTATTGCCATTATCCCGTATCAAAAAACTTAGTGGCCCAAATTTGCATCGCAACTGGGTCATGATTCCACACGTTACACAATTTGACGAAGCCGATATCACAGGATTGGAAGACTTCCGTAAATCGTCCAACGATGCACTGGTAAAGTCCGGTGTGAAATTGACGATGTTGGCCTTCGTGATCAAAGCCAGCGTAGCAGCTCTGAAGAAGTTTAAAGCTTTCAATGCGTCTTTGGATGCAACGGGCGAAAACCTGATCTTGAAACAGTATTACAACATCGGTTTTGCCGCTGATACGCCGAATGGTTTGGTGGTTCCGGTGATTAAAAACGCCGATCAAAAAACACTCTCACAGATCGCGACAGAAATGGGCGAATTGTCTGCACAGGCACGTGATGGCAAGTTGAAACCAGCTGATATGCAAGGCGCAACTTTCACGATTTCTTCTTTGGGCGGCATTGGCGGTACGGCATTTACGCCGATTATTAATGCACCTGAAGTGGCGATTCTTGGTTTGTCCAAGTCTTCGATGAAGCCTGTATGGGATGGCAAACAATTTGTACCGCGTTTGATGTTGCCATTGTCCTTATCCTACGATCACCGTGTGATTGATGGCGCGATGGCGGCGAAGTTCACTGCTTATCTGGCGGATGTTCTCGCTGATTTACGCAAGACTATGCTTTAAAGAAACGTAGGGTGGGCACGACTCTGTGCCCACGCATAAGGTAGATATTGACGAAAAGCGGTGGGCAAGCGCCCACCCTACGAAGAATAAAATTGGAGCAGAAAACATGAGCACAATTGAAGTCAAAGTCCCGGATATCGGCGATTTTAAAGAAGTCGAAATTATTGAAGTGATGGTGAAAGTTGGTGATACGATTAAGGTCGACCAGTCACTGATCACGGTTGAATCTGATAAAGCCAGTATGGAGATTCCATCGAGTCACGCTGGCGTGGTAAAAGAAATCAAAGTTAAAGTCGGCGATAAAGTAGCTGAAGGTAGCTTGATGATTATCGTGGAAGCAACTGGTGCAACCGCTCCAGTTGCAACACCAGCTGTCGTTGCTCCAGTTGCTGCTGTAGCCGTAGCAGCTACACAGGCGCCAGTTGCAGTCGCACCTACCTCCGTCGGCATCATCGAAGTTAAGGTTCCTGATATTGGCGACTTCAAAGAAGTTGAAGTGATTGAATTAATGGTCAAAGTCGGTGATACGGTAAAAGTAGATCAGTCTTTGATCACCGTGGAATCCGACAAGGCTAGTATGGAAATTCCTTCTAGTCACGCTGGCGTGGTGAAAGAAATCAAAGTCAAAGTTGGTGATAAAGTCGCTGAAGGTAGTCTACTGGTCTTGGTCGAGGGTGCTGGCATTTCTGTTTCAGCCCCCGCAGCTGCAGCATCAGTTTCTGCTGGAGCGCCAGCGGTCGCAACTACAACTGCACTGGCACCAGTGGCATCAAACTACAGCGGCAAAGTCGATATCGAATGCGATATGATGGTCTTGGGCGCAGGTCCTGGTGGCTATTCAGCCGCTTTCCGTGCTGCTGATCTCGGGATGAATGTGGTCTTGGTTGAGCGTTACGCGACTTTGGGTGGTGTGTGCTTGAACGTCGGTTGTATTCCATCCAAAGCTCTATTGCACGTCGCCGCCGTCATCGATGAAACTGCAGCGATGTCGGGTCACGGTGTGACGTTCGCTAAACCGCAAATTGATCTCGATGCTTTGCGTGCGCATAAAGATGGCGTGATCAAGCAAATGACAGGCGGCTTGGCTGGGATGGCGAAAGCGCGTAAGGTCAATGTCGTACAAGGTAACGGTCAATTCGTCAGCCCTTATCATATCGAAGTGACTGCCGCTGACGGCAGCAAGAAAACCATACAGTTCAAGCAAGCGATCATCGCAGCGGGTTCTTCTGTGGTGAACTTACCTTTTGTGCCCGAAGATCGACGTATCGTTGATAGCACAGGTGCCCTAGAGCTGCGTCAAATTCCTAAGCGCATGTTGGTGATTGGCGGCGGTATCATCGGTTTGGAAATGGCCACCGTGTATTCCACGCTAGGTGCACGTATCGACGTCGTTGAAATGATGGACGGATTGATGCAAGGTGCTGATCGCGATATGGTCAAAGTCTGGCAAAAGCATAATCAGCACCGCTTCGACAATGTGATGACAAAGACCAAGACAGTCGGCGTTGAAGCGCTGCCTGAGGGGATCAAGGTCACATTTGAAGCAGCAGAAGCTGGCGCTACAGCACCGGCAGCTCAAGTCTATGATTTGGTCTTGGTTGCGGTCGGACGTAGTCCGAATGGTAAAAAAATTGCGGCTGACAAAGCCGGTGTGACTGTCACGGATCGTGGCTTCATCAATGTCGATAAGCAAATGCGCACAAACGTCCCACATATCTTCGCGATTGGTGATCTGGTCGGTCAACCCATGTTGGCGCATAAGGCAGTGCATGAAGCCCATGTGGCGGCAGAGGCGGCTGCAGGTCATAAGGCTTATTTTGATGCGACGGTTATTCCATCAGTTGCTTACACGGATCCCGAAGTGGCGTGGGTGGGTGTGACCGAAGACGAAGCCAAAGCCAAAGGTCTAGCAATTGAAAAAGGCGTGTTCCCTTGGGCTGCATCTGGTCGCGCAGTCGCCAATGGTCGTGCTGAAGGCTTTACTAAGTTGATCTTTGATGCGGAAAGTAAGCGCATTATTGGTGGCGCTATCGTCGGTACGCATGCCGGCGACATGATAGGCGAGCTGGCAGTGGCCATCGAAATGGGTGCAGATGCCGTGGATATTGGTAAAACTATCCACCCACATCCAACCTTGGGTGAGTCTATGGGTATGGCTGCTGAAGTGTATAAAGGCGTGTGTACGGATTTGCCACCGCAACGCAAGAAATGAGCTAGAAGTTTATTCGGCTAAAAAATCCCTGCAAACAAATTGTTTGCAGGGATTTTTTTGCGCATTCAGTTTCTGCAGAAAGTTAGTTTTGTTAGTTAAACTAAAGATTGAAGCGATCCCTGGTAAAGATTAGTTTATCTTTGAACGTGACTAAAATGAGTTTCGATCAATTTCAAGAGCCTGTATAAGCTATTACTTACGTACTTGCTTACTTACTCACTCAGAGAGTTTCATCAACAGCTGTGAGGTGATTGAGAAAAGTCAGTAAGAAAAAAAGCACAAGAGGTCGCTGAAAAAAGTGACCGAGTTTTTTGCTAATTGAGGGTTTTCCAGTTCTCGGTTTGAGCATTGAAGAAACCGCATTGTTTTAGTGCCAGTTCAAACCTACCATTTTGTATTTGTTTTTGTAGTTCTGGAAAAATATTTTCGGCAATTGCCTGTCCCTGGACAGTTGCGTTGCTCGCAAAATGACGAGAACCCTGTAAGGCAATACGTAGATGAGGTATAGGTATTAGCTGACAATTGTCGAAGTGAATGTTCATATGCTGCCCAGTACTAAATGGTGCTAGCAATGCATCGACTTCCTCACTACTGACCATATACACCATTTGTCGCCAGGTCTTTACATCGAGACAGTGCGAAATGCTTAATTGCTCTAGCGTATTCCAATCGGCACTCCAATCCCGATTTGACACGAATCTCAATTGCTGGACGTCCGTTAGTGTTTCACATGCTAAAGCGTGTTGATTTTGTGGGTAAGTGTAAATCCCAACTAAGGATTTGCCGTCGCCAATCATCGCTTCCGACATGCAAATCTCTTCGGCATAGGCCTCCAGGTCAGAACGCCAGCAAGTGGTCGCTAGGGCAGCGATTGAGGATGAACGAAGTTGTTCGAGGCCAACGGCATAACTGTCGACTGCAACAATTTCATATTTAGTGTTGGGCCAAACGGTCTGCATTGCGCAAATGAAAAATGCTAATTCCACGACATCCCTCCGGCAATATTCGCCTGAGAAGTCTAAGATAGTAGTGACCTGACGACCCTCTAGAAATAATTGATAATCCTCAACGACATCTTTTGGCGCGCCAATTTTTACCAGCGTCTGATCTAGTTCTGGTGCGATCAGCGGCAACACCATGCATATACTGGTGCCTTCTCCGGGAATAGATTCAATGTCAATTTTTCCGCCGAATATTTGCGTCACCACGGTATGTGCCAAATGCATACCGAGACCACTTCCACCTTTACCGAGTTTGGTCGTGAAGAAAGGCTCAAACACGCGACGTAACACGTGAGCGGGAATCCCATTGCCGTTATCGCTAAAGACGATTTCTACTGTGTCCTCTGTTATTAGCTTGGCCGTGAGTAGCATATGTCCTTGCTCAATCCCTTCAAACGCATGCAATAGTGCGTTGTTAATAAAATTGATGAATATCTGACTCAAAGGACCCGGATACGCATGCATCACAATCGTAGGATCAATGTCTGCTTGAAAAATATGTCGCGCCTGATTGATCGTCGGTACCATGGCCAAACGTGTTTCTTCGACGACTTCATTTAACGAAAACTCTCTTCTTTGTTCCGAATGCTGGTCGGCAGAGAGTTGTTTAAAACTGCTGATAAGCGCAGCGGCGCGTTCTAGATTTTGCTGCAAAATTGTCGTGCCGCGATACGATTCTACGAAAAAATCTTTTAGAGCTTTCCGTGTGAATTTGGTTTCGCTGAGGATTTCCAGTTCTTTGATCTTGTCAGACAAGGTGGTGCTGACCAAGAGCGCATTGCCTATCGGTGTATTCAATTCATGCGCGACACCAGAGACCAACGCACCTAGTGCCGCGTTCTTTTCATTTTGCACCAGTTCGTGTCGTGTGCCTTCAAGGTTTTGCAGCGTGTCTATCAGGCGTGAATTACTACTGGCCAATGCGCGCGTTCTCTCTTCAACACGGGTTTCGAGAACTTCATTGGATAGTTTTAGCGCTTCTTTTAATCGTTCAGACTCGAGTAACTCTTGTCTTGATCTACGCCAAGCAAGTGTCAAGTAGATTAAAAAAGCGATAATCCAGACAAATATGATGCCGAGTCGAAAATTTCCCGTAGGAATCCACAAACCAACAAATTCTGCTGACTCTAAACTGATGCGATGTGCTCCCGGCGTGACATTACCACCTGTGGTCAGGGTCATCGCTACCACGTTATCTAATTCAGGTCCTAAATGATCGATCGTGGTAGGGTGATCTTGCACCCACCAGGATGCGACCATGAATTGACTGAGTTTAAATTCGACCGTTGCCGTGGATTGATTGGGATCGTAGACGATCTCGTGCGGCTTCAATGTCGTGCCCAATGAGGACTTGGAGTAGGCGGAATTAAAGTTGCGTAAAAAAATGCGCAGGGAGTGTACTTTCTCTGGTCCATCACTGCGCACTTTGATCTTCAGCGAGTCATATTGACTGAGATCAATCCCTTGAGTTGTTTTACTGACTTTGTTTTTTAAACTAATTTCTAACTCGCAAAAAGGCCATTGATAGCCAGCTTGAATCTCACAATCTAAATGCAAGCCTTTGCTATCTTTACGCAATTTTGCAACACTGTTTCCTCCTTCGGGCCGGTCGTCAATTACCGTGATAGGTAAGGTCGTCAGTGCGTCAATTCGTAAACTGCGAGTCATCCAATTTTCGTTGGCATAGAGCGCAATTAGTGTGAGTAGCACCAAGCCTAGCATCAGCGTATTCGCTACTCGGTCACTAGAAAACGGTCTGATTTTGGATTTCATGATCGCTTGAAACTTCGGCTATAAGGCAATATAGACTACGAGAAGATAGAGACGATGGGAGTGATTTATTCTACTCGTATTTTTTGCAGCGGCATTAACAAAGCTAAGAATCGAATCGTCAATTGCGTAGAGTGTTGCTGAATTAATCTAAATAGTGAAAATCGCTTGCTTTGATAAGCATTCGCATTGGATACTTTTACATATTTTTTAAATATATTAATATTCTTAAACTATCTCTTTGGACGTTTCATGAAAATAATCGAAAAAATTTGCTTTGCTGCGAGTTTGTCTATTGTGCTGACGGGATGCGAGTTTCAAAGTGCGGATTTAAGTCAAGGTTTGCTCTTCGTTTTTACGCTATTGGCGTTGCTGTTTATTTGGGTGTGGGCAAAACGATTACGCCGCATGCGACAAACAGGGCAAGCATGGAACTGGCCAAAACCCATAGAAATTTTAATTGGTGTGATTACCGACTTTTTTGACACTTTAGGTATAGGCTCATTTGCGCCTAGTACCGCATTTTTTAGACTATTTAAGCTGGTGCCTGATGAGTTAATTCCGGGGACATTAAATGTCGGGCACACCTTGGGAACTATTACCCAAGCGCTGATCTTTATTCAAATAGTACAGGTCGCGCCGGGAACTTTATTGCCAATGATATTGGCGGCAGGCATAGGTGCTGCAATCGGGACCAAAATGGTAGGGCGTCTTCCCCGATTTCAGATTCGCCTTGGTATGGGATTCGCGTTGTTGATTGCCGCTGCAATTATGTTCTTGTCGATGCAAGGAATCTTACCAGCAGGTCTAGATGCACTGTCACTGACGGGTTGGAAATGGTGGGTGGGCGTGATCGGTAATCTACTACTGGGTGTTCTGATGCCTTTAGGTATAGGCCTGTATGCGCCGTGTATGATCTTGGTCAGTCTGCTGGGCATGAGCCCGCTGGCAGCATTTCCCATCATGATGGGCTCGTGTGCATTTTTGATGCCGATTAGTAGCATAGGTTTCTTTAAAAATGGTAGATACCTGCCATCAGCAGCGCTCGGTATTGCCATCGGCGGTGTGCCGGCAGTTTTGGTTGCGGCTTACGTGGTGAAGTCACTGCCGTTAGATTATGTACGTTGGATAGTGCTAGCAGTAGTGTTAATCGTCGCAATGACCTTATTGCGTGCTGCGTGGCGTGAGCGTTAGCGCTAACGATTTCCTTTTTTAGCACAGTCGTTTTCAAGAAACGTACCCCGTAGAAATACGTGGTACGTTTTTTTTAGGCTTTTTGAACAGATCTCGAAAGTGTTTTTTTCCTCGATTGCATGCCGGTTGACGTTGCCAATTTCGGCATCTTTTTTTAAGTCCTTTAGAGACAACTGACATTCGAATCGGAAGATGGGTGTAAAGCGGGTGTGATAGGTTAGTATGACGAATTATTCTGTTCGAATGCAATATGTGCTTGGTGAACTTAATTAGCGGATAAGCGCGTTTTGATTTGCCGATAGGATATCGTCGTCATTGCGCTAAGGGGTCATTGCGTAAGTGTTGAGGGACTTACTTGGAAAGGAAATAAAACGCAAATGTCAGGCGAGCATCACAGAAGCCTATATTAAAATGGTGATGTGACAAAAGATGACGAGAGAAGTTGAACAAAAAAAATAAATTCGCGCTAAATGTGTTTTAAAAAATGGCGCAAAGCACTTCTCCATTGATGCGTCGTAGTTAAGTCTAACTATGTGAGCTTAGTCACACGAAATTTTGAATTGTTCTTAAATTACCAAAGGAAATACTAAAATGAAGCAGACGTATATCCCTCTAAAACTTGTGTTGTTCGGTTTATTCGCGACCGTGGCTGCAACTTTACCGCATGCGCAGGCGCAAACTGCGGCGAGTAGTAAAGCTAGCGCTGCTACTCCTACGGCAAAACCTTCATTGACCGTGACCGCAACGGAAGTGGGTAGCGGTCAAATGGCGACCAAGCTTGTTGCGAATGGCAGCGTTGCCGCATGGCAGGAAGCGACGATAGGATCACAATCCAGTGGTTTACGTATTACTGAATTGATGGTGAATGTTGGTGACGTGGTGAAACGTGGTCAGTTATTGGCGAGCTTCGATAGCGAAGCAGTACGTGCCGATGTGGCGCAAGCCAAAGCAGCGTTGGCTGAGGCCGAGGCGACTGCATTAGATGCGACGGCGAATGCAGATAGGGCGCGTGGTTTGCAAGCGAGTGGTGCGATTAGCAAGCAACAAATAGGGCAGTATTTCACTGTAGAACAGACGGCGAAGGCTAGGGTTGCGGCGACCAAAGCGAGCCTCGATGTGCAGCAATTACGTTTGAAATACACGCAAGTGTTGGCACCGGATGCAGGTGTCATTTCGGCGCGCATGGCAACGGTCGGTGCCGTGCTTGGTAATGGTGCTGAGTTATTTCGGATGATACGTCAAGGCCGTTTGGAATGGCGCGCTGAAGTGACCTCAGCCGACCTGAGTAAATTGGTCTCAGGTATGACAGCAACAGTGATTGCGCCAAACGGTGAGCAAACTCAGGGTAAAGTGCGCATGGTGGCACCGACGGTAGACGTGACTAATCGAGCTGGCTTGGTCTACGTGGATTTGATTTTGCCTAAAGATAAGAGCGCTGCGGCGTTTAAACCTGGCATGTTCGCGCGTGGTGAATTTTTACTAGGAAATTCTCAAGCGATCACCATTCCACAGCAGGCAGTAGTGGTGCGCGATGGATTTAGCTATGTGTTTAAGCTCAATCCCGATCAGCGTGTGACTCAAGTCAAAATTCAAACGGGACGTCGTATGCAAGTCAATGGCAGCGAGCAAATCGAAGTCCTGAGTGGGATCAATGCGGGAACGCAGATTGCGGCAAGTGGCGTCGGTTTCTTAAATGATGGTGACTTGGTGAAACTGGTTGCGCCTTCAGCGGGTGTTTCTGCTGCCCCCTCTACTGTAAAGAAATAGAGGCGCGCGATGAATTTTTCTACGCTTTCTATTAAAAATCCTATTCCAGCAATTATGCTGTTTGTTCTGCTGACGTTTGCCGGTATTTTGTCCTTCCGCAGTACGATTGTGCAGGATTTCCCTGATATCGAATTGCCTTTGGTGACAGTCAATGCCAGCTTGCCAGGCGCTGCACCAGCACAATTAGAAACGGAAGTTGCCCGTAAAATCGAAGATGCTGTCGCTAGTTTGCAAGGCGTCAAAAATGTGTACACCAATGTCTTGGACGGCAATGTCAGCGTCACGGTGGAATTCATACTTGAAAAAGTATTATCCGATGCGGTGAATGAAGTACGGGATGCAGTAGCGACAGTCCGAGCCGATCTGCCGAGCGAAATGCGTGACCCTACCGTCACAAAAATGTCAACCGCTGGTCGTGTGATTTTGACTTATACGATCGAGGCTGCGCCACCAAGTAAAGACGCGCCCTTAGTTGCCGGAGAAAATACCACCCCCGACGTGCAGGACTTAAGCTGGTTCGTGGATAACACCGTATCCAAGCGTTTGCGTAGCGTTCCGGGTGTCGGCGCGGTGAAGCGTATGGGTGGCGTGAATCGTGAAATTCGCGTTGAGTTAGATACAAACAAAATGGCTGGACTGAATATCTCAGCGCTAGATGTATCACGTCGCTTAAAAATTGTACAAAAAGAAGCCCCTGGTGGTCGCGGTGATGTCAGTGGTGCAGAGCAGGCGGTGCGTACTATAGCAACGGTCAAGAGTGCGGAAGAATTGGGTCGCATGGATATACCGCTGCCAGATGGAAGACATATACGTTTGGATCAAGTTGCTAGCGTTACCGATACAGTGAGTGAACCGCGCTCGCGTGCTACGTTCAATGGAAAATCTGTGGTCGGATTTGAGATATTTCGTACCAAAGGCGCATCCGAAGTGGATGTTGCGACGGGGACTCGCGCTGCTGTCGAAGAATTGAAAAAAGCCTACCCTAAATACGTTTTTCAACATGCGATTGATAATGCACAACCTGTAGAAGAGAACTTCAAAGGCTCGATGGAACTACTGTATGAAGGCTCGCTCCTTGCCGTGTTGGTCGTGTGGTGGTTTTTGCGCGACTGGCGTTCTACATTAGTGGCTGCTGCTGCTTTACCACTATCTGTGATTCCTACTTTCTTAGGTCTACACTATTTCGGCTATACGCTCAATACGGTGACCTTGCTGTCCTTAGCCTTAGTGGTGGGTGTCTTAGTCGATGATGCGATTGTCGAGATCGAAAATATCGCTCGTCACTTACAAATGGGCAAAACACCTATGGAAGCGGCGACCGAAGCGGCGGATGAAATCGGGATGGCGGTGATTGCAACGACTTTCGCTTTAGTCGCGGTGTTTTTGCCAACGGCATTTATGGGGGGCGTACCAGGCTTATTCT
The DNA here is from genome assembly GCA_963512475.1 of uncultured Undibacterium sp. Taxonomy (GTDB): domain Bacteria; phylum Pseudomonadota; class Gammaproteobacteria; order Burkholderiales; family Burkholderiaceae_D; genus Undibacterium. The sequence continues at coordinate 3,352 of CAUPNA010000026.1, read as the reverse complement.
TTAAACAGTTTGGCTGGACGGCGGTGATTGCGATTTTAGCGTCCTTGGTGGTGGCGCGCTTACTGACGCCGATGATGGCAGCTTATATTTTGAAAGCACCGAAGAAAGATGCTGCAGGCAAAATCCATGAAAGGCCGGATAGCTGGATGATGCAGCGTTATATGGCGACCATGCAGTGGTGCTTACGCCATCGCTTGGTGACCATTGTGTCTGCTGCCGTCTTCTTTGTCGCTTCTATTGCTCTAGTCGGTTTATTGCCAACAGGTTTCGTACCACCTTCGGATAGGGCGCAGACTCAGGTAAATATTGAACTGCCACCTGGCAGCACTTTGTCGGAAACCAGTGATATAGCCGAACGTGCGCGATTAGCGATTATGAATGTGAAGGGTATTACTGGCGTATTTAGTTCAATTGGCGGCGGTTCTAGTGGCGACGCTTTTGCCCCAGGTGCTGCAGCCGAAGCACGTCGTGCGGTATTAACCGTCATCGCCGTGCATCGCGACAATCGAAAAGAATCCATGTCGGATTTAGATAATTCGATCCGCACTAAAATGAGTGATATTGCTGGCGCTAAATTTTCCGTCGGCCCTTTGGATACGGGAGTGAAATTGCAACTCGTATTAAAGAGCGAAGATCCCATAGTCTTAATGGAAACTGCGCGCAAAGTCGAGCGTGAATTGCGCACACTAAAAGGCATAGGCAATGTTAGTTCTAGCGCGTCTTTGGTGCGTCCTGAGATTATCGTCCGACCTGATTCCGCGAAAGCGGCAGACATGGGTGTTACTGCTGAAAGCATAGGGGAAACCGTGCGGGTAGCAACTGCCGGTGACTATGACATGGCGCTATCGAAGATGAATTTGGCACAGCGACAGGTACCGATACGCGTTAAATTAGCTGACAATGTACGTGCAGATTTGGCCTCAATTGAGCGTCTGACGGTGCCTGGAAAAAATGGTCCTGTCATGATAAGCAGTGTCGCGACCGTCAGCATGGAGTCAGGTCCAGCGCAAATTGATCGACTTAATCGTAGTCGTAATGTGACGTTGGATGTTGAACTAGGTGGAAGGCAATTAGGTGAAGTTAATGAAGAGGCTCGAGCATTGCCGACCATGAAAAACTTGCCACCTTCCGTCAGTATTGCGGAGTTGGGCGATGCGCAAGAAATGCAGGCATTGTTTGCCAGCTTTGGTATCGCGATGTTGATTGGCGTCTTGTGTATTTACGGTGTTCTGGTTTTGCTGTTTAAGGATTTCTTGCAACCAGCAACGATACTGGTCGCTTTACCCTTGAGTATTGGCGGAGCCTTCGTCGCACTATTAGTTACTGGCCGCGCTTTGTCTATGCCATCTATGATTGGCTTGATTATGCTGATGGGCATCGTGACTAAGAACTCCATCTTGTTAGTCGATTACGCCATCATTGCGCGCAGTGCCGGGATGGATAGATTCGCAGCTTTGGTCGATGCCTGCCATAAGCGCAGTCGTCCGATTATCATGACGACGATCGCGATGGGCGCTGGCATGATGCCTTTGGCATTAGGGTGGGGCGCAGATCCTAGTTTCCGTTCACCAATGGCGATAGCAGTGATAGGTGGACTGATTACCTCAACACTGTTGAGTCTTTTAGTGGTGCCGGCGGTATTCACCTACGTGGATGATTTTGAGCTTTGGATGAAACGCTTGTTAAAAAAATCTAAGTAAGTATCCGTATATTTTGTATTTCTGACTAATACAACCTTGAAAGATAAGAAGCTGGCTAAATGTGACGTAGCATTTGCTAGCTTTTTTTCGGCGCTGTCTTTGCGGTTGAAGAAGAATTTTTTAATTACTAATTTCTTGTATCGCCCATTTAATTTTAGATGCTACTTCAGGATCGCTATCTTGAATGTGTGCTTGTAATGCAGGTAGACTGCGTGGATCGGCTAAATCACCTAAGGCGTGCGCCACTTGTTGTCTGACGTAAGGTGAGTCGTCGGATAATAGAACTAATAATTGCGTCGACCACTCGCGCTCACCACAATCGCCGATAGCGCGTGCCGCTTCCGCGCGTACTAAATGATTCTTATCTTTCAGCATGAGGGCAATTACGGGAATGGTTTCGTAGAAACGCATTTCACTCAAGCCCCATAATGCTAGTCGGCGCACGTTGGCGTCATCGTCATGTAGTGCCAAAATTAAGGGGGCAATTGCCCGTCGCTGTTTGAATGAAGCTACATCGCTCGCATGACGAGCCGCAAATTCGCCGCTACGTATTGCCGTTGCCAGTGCATTAAAATTCGGATTGTTCAAAGCTTCTAAGGCAGCAGCAGCGCGTTTGCCAGCATCGCCAGGACTACTTCCATTCAATTTATTGCTAACAAAAAGTTCCTGTGGCCAGCTGGTTTGTTCTCCGACTAAACTGATGCTGCTTGTAGCGATTATCAATATCAAAGTGCAGAGGCTAGTGATTGTCCAATCAAGCGAGGAAACGGGTTGTCTGCTTTTATTCGGATCGAGAATCCCTAGGATGCGCTGATACAAAGTTTTGCCACGAGCAGCCAAAGCTGTTGCTGCATCGTGCTCGGCTTGTAATTTGGCATTTGCCGCTTGCGAAACTTGCACTAACATTTCGGCGTAATGAGAAGGGCGGCCGCCCATGCGTATCACGGTGTCGTCGGCAGCACATTCCATATTGAAACGTAGCTGTTTTTGCATAGTCCAGATCAACGGATGAAACCAATACAAGGCTGTGATTACTCTTGATAGCATCAATGTGAGCCAGTCGCGATTGGCAATATGCGCCAGCTCATGGCGCAATATGTCGTCGGGCTCTTGATATTCGTGGCTTTCAATATCAATGATGATACAAGGTCGCCGTAAGCCCCAACTAATCGGCGCAGTGACCTGCGCAGAAAAGAATAAATCAATAGGGCGGTCAATTTTGTATTGTTGGCGCAGGCTTTCTAATCGTGCATGCCAGCGCTGATGTTTTTCCTGACTTCTTTCTGCGACTGGTCTGGTTAGCAGTGAAAGCCTTAGCTTGTGCTGTAAATTCGCTAGGCGCCACAAGTCGAAGATCAGTTTACTAAGGAAAAGAAAGGCGACAAACACATAAATGCCAAGCAAGTTTTGTCCCAATGGTGATTCTTCACCGGCTACTTCCTGGTGAGCGGCAATGTAGCCGAGTTTGGGTAAATTGGGTAAGTTGAGTGCGGCATCGCTGACTGCCGACCAGGCAAGTGGCGCATTTACCGCAAAGGTCGGCAGTATCTTCCAATCAAAGACGATTGCGATTGGCGCAAAAAAAAGCGCCACTAAAGTCAATCGTCCTGCTAGCGCTCGTTTGGCGGCAGACAGTTTCTGCAAACCGGCGA
>CAUPNA010000025.1:0-33033 GCA_963512475.1 uncultured Undibacterium sp. | reverse complement strand
CGCCACGGGCGAACACACACACGCAAGTCAATCAACTAAAACCCGTCCCTACTTGACGTTACACACCACTGCTGGCACACTCACGTCTCCATCAATAAGCACAGGAGAAAAAAGCATGAAAACAGTAGATATTGCCTTCCTGTCGGCCAACTGATCTGACCACATCACTGCCCGTATGATCTTTTAGCGCTTTACGACTACGTGAAGCCTCTAAAAAATTTGTCGCTAGTGTGCTGATGCGCGTTTGATCACGCGCCGACTTCCATCTTCTTTTATTCGTTCCTGCACGTCGTGCTTTTGTCACGTCTGCTGGATTACTTTGCGCATCTACAAATTATGCGCACCTTGAATTTGGATAAACACACTTATCATGATCAATTTTGATTTCGCATCATTACGCCTGATCGGCTTAACCCCAGCCATCGCGAACCAATTACACGCATTGGCGGCCAACTTTTCCGAAGACGCCACATTGCAGGTGGCACGTATTACCGAAGTCCACCGCGATAGTTTGGTATTGCACAATGGCGGCTACAGCATGCAAGCACGAGCCTTGCCGCGCCTCTTACATGAACTCGCGGCAGATGAACTAAGCTTGGCTGTGGGTGACTGGGGCTTGCTCAGTGGTACTTCGGTTAGCGGTTATAGCTTCATTGCCCGCATGCCTGCTTTGACTCACTTGGCGCGACGCAATAATGAAGGACGCTTACAAGCACTTGCCAGCAATATCGACACTGCCCTGCTGGTGATGGGATTGGACAATGACTTTAACCTGCGCAGATTGGAACGATATCTGGCGCTAGTGCATGCCGCAGGTGTTGCTCCCGTCGTGCTGTTGACGAAGGCGGATATTCATACACATGCCGCCGCTCGCCTCGCTGAGGTAGAACAACGTCTGTCCGCTAGCGTCCCAGTATTTGCTGTCAATGGACTAAGCAACAGCACTGTGGAATTGCTATCGCCGTGGATGTCTGCCGGGCAAAGCCTGATCTTACTGGGATCTTCGGGCGCAGGTAAATCGACGCTAACCAACACCCTCGCAAATAGTCAGCAAGAAACCAGTGCGGCACGTCATGGCGACAACCGTGGCCATCACACCACCACGGCACGCTCTCTTCATCTGTGTCCAAGCGGTGCCTGCATCATCGACACGCCCGGCCTACGCAGCCTGCAACTTAATCTTGATGAAGAAGCACTGAGCGCAAGCTTTGCTGACATTGATGCTCTGGCCGCAGAATGCCAATTCCGTGACTGCAGCCATCAAAGTGAACCCGGTTGCGCGGTCCGCACTGCAGTAGATGAAGACAGGCTCAAAAACTACCAAAAATTATTGCGTGAAACACGTCGAAATCAACAAACTCCACTCGACAAAATTGCGGCGCGGTCAAAATGGAAGGTGTTGATCCGTTCTGTTAAGGAAAGGGACAAATTTAAGCGCGGCTAACTTTATTTGTTAAGTGGCCGAGGCCAATTCAAACAAGCCAGAAATACATCAACATGTTTGAACTAAACTCGGCCACTATCAACCGTTTCCCTAGTCGACAACAACATGCTTTACTGTGTCTTAATACCTCAATGAGCAGCGATCTTCACCTGACTCAAATATCATTTATCCAAGGTGAACGTCAACAACGAGGACACTGATCATCAATTGTGCCTTATTCTCCTTACGACATTAAGTTGCAATCAAATTGGGCGTACACTACGACTTTTCCCTAAATAAGAGTTGTCATGTTTGAGTTACTTTCCTGTCGAATTCACAGAGACCCTTTATTGTCCAATCACTTTGCGCCATTGAGTGTTAGGCCTCTACTTTTAATTGTCGCTTTTATTCTCACGGGATTCGCTACAACCGCCTCCTCCGCCGCCACTGAACCCAGTGCAATAGCCAAGAAAACCGCGAGCTATGCAATCGCAAAATACGATAAAGACATCGTCAAAACACTGGGGAAAATGGTGAGTTTTAATACCGTCGCTAACCCAGACGTTCCCTTCGAAAAAAATCCTGCGCATATCGGCTTCAAGAAATTCCTGCAGTCGGAAGCAAAACGTTTGGGTTTCGATTTTACTGACTATGGATATGTGGTCGTCATTGGCTATGGCAAAGGTGAGCAACGTGTCGGCATGATCACTCATGGTGACGTGCAACCGGTCGATCCGACGAAATGGAAACAATCACCGTTCATACTAGACAGCAAAAGCGAACCAGGAAAATTATTAGGGCGTGGTACCGAAGACGACAAAGGCCCTATCGCAAGCGGTCTGTACGCAATGAAAGCGATCAAAGACAAAAAGCTAGCTTTGCGTAAGCGCATCGAGTTATATGTGTACATGGCAGAAGAATCCGATTGGGCGCCTTTGGAAGCTTTTTTGAAGACACATACCCCACCGCAAATTAACATCACTCTCGATGCCGAGTATCCTGTTGTGATCGCCGAAAAAGGCTACGGCACGGTGCAATTAACGGTACCGCCACAGAATCCAACTATCGCCAATATGGAAACTTATTTGAGCGCCTTCGGTGGTGGCTTTTTCGGTAGTCAAATTCCGGAAGATGCTTACGCAAGCATTAGCAACGCGACACCCGCCATTGAGCAAGCAATCAAACAACGGATTGCAAAGCAAAACAAGATGCAATATTCGTTTAGCTGGAAAGACCGTAATTTACAGATTAAGGCACGCGGTATATCGGCTCACTCCTCGAAACCGGAAGATGGCGTAAACGCGATCGCCATGTTAGCCGATGCACTGTATTTCCGCACCTGGCAAGAAACAACAGCGGGGAGCATGGTAAATCTGATCAACGAATTACTCGGCACAAGTCTCTACGGTGAAAAATTAGGTAAAGCCGCCTATCATGACAACTTCATGGGATCGATGAGTGTGGCACCCACAGTGATCAAACAGACGCCAGAAGGCATACAACTCGGTATCAACATCCGGCGTCCACAAGGTAAGGAGAGCGAGCAATTGCAACAAGAGATACAAGAAGCACTAAACGCTTGGCAATCGAAACACGTCGCCTTACAAAATGTGTCGATAGAATTAAGCGATCCATGGATACGCAAGGATGCACCGCAGATTCCAACATTGCTTTCCGTCTTTGCACATTACACAGGCATTCAGAATGCGAAGCCCATCTCTATCGGTGGCGGCACCAATTCCCGCCTGTTTCCAAATGCAGTAAGTTTTGGTCCGTCGATGCCTGGCATGGTGTATTCGGGACATTCAGAACATGAATTCATTTCAACAAAGCAGTTGCTACTGAATTTACAGATGTACACGGCGGTGTTGGTGGAATTGGCGAAATAGAGCCGATAGACAAGCCCCCACGAAGAATCTTTGAAGATATGCCTTTCCCAAATAAGATGATCCATTGGGTGTGACGGACACTGCTAGATTTTGGCAGTTTCAGATGCATCTCTTCGAGTTGTGCCAGTAAAATTGACTGCTGCTAAAATGACGCAACACGACGTCATGCATTTTATTTTTTGTATTGCGAGGAATATCGAATGAAAGATAGCATTGAAAAGCTGAGCCAATTGGCACTGCAATCAGCCAATAGCGCTGGCCGTGGTTTGCTTAATGTACAGACCATGGCTCAAGATCTCACTCAGACAGTGTCTCAAACGGTTAGCAAGGAAGCTGTCAATAAAGCAAACGCAGCTACTTCATTTGCATTAGCCGCAGGTAAATCAATGCAACAATCTTTGACTCATGTGATCGAACATGAAACGACACAAGCTTTGATGGAGCAAGTCAAAGAGACTAGCCAGCAATTAACGGATAATGCGACGCATGGCGCTAAATTCGTTGGCAATCAAGTCATCGATGGCGTGAAAAAACTAGATAACAAGTTAGAAGAAAATCACCTTGAAATTAAGGAAAAAACCGAGACTGTTTCCATGGGTTTCGGCATTGCTGCGGGCGTCGCAGCAGGCGCAGCCATTATCGGCCCGCCTATCGTCGTTGCAGCTGCGCCAGTGATAGGTGTCGCCGCGACGGTGACTGGTGCGGTGGCGGGTACTGCCTATTTTTACTCCAAATGGAAAACCAAGAAAGTACCAACGGATGCAAAAGACGGTCCCGAATCCGAAATAGTTCGAGCAAAGGATATACCACAGGAATGATAAATTTTGGATCGTTCACATCGATACTCATGACGATAAGCGGTGCCATTTGAGTTCCATATTGTTATGATGATCACGTTTCCAGCAACGCTATATAGAAATAACCTATCTCAGCAATTTTTATGAACAAAACCGACTTCAATGCGTTTTATGCGCTGTACATGGCATCACACCAAAATTACTGGAACCGCCGCGTGCATTTATTGGGTTGGATGCTCGGTATCGCTTTAGCCATATGGGCACTGCTTGACGCGCAATACTGGTTCATTTTATTGGCACCATTCCCCGCATTGTTAGCGATATGGATAGGGCATGGTATTTTGGAGCCGGGTGCGGATATTGAATTCAAACATCCTTTCTTAACAGCCTGCGCCAATCTACGCATGTTCGCTGAGATGTTTTCCGGTCGCATTCAGTTCTAGCAGGATCAGCATGACATTTAGCACATCAATGGCGTGGATCAATCTTCAATTGCACCACTGGATGCAGATGGATTGGTACTGGGCCTTGTTGATAGCAACGCTTGTGCACCTATCAATCTATTTAATCGGTGGCGGCGTCGGATGGCTACTAACTCGCCAACTCTGGCCCGCCATTGGATTAGGACGAGAGATCGATCAGCGTCCACTCAAGCCTGGACAACTCGCGTACGAACTTCGCAATGGCCTGCAGGCATGCTTACTTTTTGGCGTCATCAGCCTTAGCTACCGGAGCTTATGTGTAGGCTTATGGCCGCAAGATGTGGCAACGGCGCTTTGGCAACTCGTAGCGTTCGTGGTGTTTAACAACCTCTATTCTTATGGCACGCATCGACTTTTACATCACCGATACTTGATACGTTTTCATGCAGTGCATCACCGTTCGGTACGGGTCACGCCATTCTCCAGCTATAGCGTACATGGCTTAGAAGCGATCGTCATCGCCGCTACGTTCCCACTTTTTTTGTTACTGGTACCGATGGGCTTAGGCATGGTCGTCTTGCTGCACGCATTCGGTATGACGTACACCGTTTGCATCCACTGCAACTATGACTTGTGGCCCACTTTATCTGACCATCATTGGTTCAAAAAACTTATCAATCATCCGACCTATCATCGATATCACCACACACTGGGCAACGTCAATTACGGCTTTACTAACCGACTGTTGGATATGCTGTTTAAGACTAATAAAGATTGAGTGACCGCCTACGTCAAACTCAAATTCTGACGGTTGATCCATTTATTGATACGCCGTGTCGTCCATTTTTTATACTTAATCTGCGCTGAGCCTGTCCTCACTGATTTCAACCCAAACAAGACGCATTTCTAAATTGCGCCACCACATGGGATAATGCTGTATCTCAAAAAAAGAAAATCTCATGGCAATTTTCGATCAATTATTACTTCTATTTAGTGGTCTAGGCGGTATTCATGGCTTGCTGCTTGCCACTTATTTATTCTTCCGCGAGCCAGGAAAGTGGAGTAACCGTTTTCTCGCTGGCGTTATTTTCATGCTGAGCTTGCGGGTACTGAAATCAGTTTTGTTTTACTTCAACCCCGCCATCGGAAAACAGATTCTACAATTGGGCTTATCTGCTTGTTTTTTGATCGGTCCCTTACTCTATTGCTATAGCCTTCAATTTCTTGGGATTTTTAATCGTTCCTTGCTTCATCGCTTGCACTTAATTATTCCTAGTGTGCTGGTCATCGTGATTGGAGGACTCTTCCCTTACCACGTGTATCCGCAGCTTTGGGGAGGGCTATTTTATAAAACCATTAATTATGTTTGGCTCGCCTATACCTTGCTTTCTCTCTATATGCTGTGGCCGACAATAAAGAGCCTTGACCTAAAAAACTGGCGTCAACAAATCGATCTCGTCATCGTACCTTCGATTGTGTTTGGAAGTGGACTGATTTGGTGCGCTTATTACTTCGCGAGCTATACTTCTTATATTGCTGGTGCTTTGACCTTCACTTTTCTGATAGGCATAGGTGTACTCACCGTATTTCTACACATCCAACAACAAAACAAACTTGTCAGTCCTTACGCCAACAAGAAGATATCCAGCGAAAATGCAGAACCCTTGATCGCTGAATTGGAACAGTTCATGATTGCACAGAAAGCCTTTTTGGATGCGAATTTGGTGATGCCAAAATTGGCAAAAATGTTAGGGTGGTCGACGCCTAAGCTGTCACAACTATTGAACGATAATCTTCATCAATCCTTTAATGATTTTGTTAATAGTTACCGGATTGAACATGCTAAAACCTTATTGCAAGGCGATACCGCCATGAAAATGGAAGACTTGGCAGAACGTTCTGGCTTCAATTCTCTCTCCACTTTCTATACCGCGTTCAAGAAGCAAACACAGCTGACACCCGCGAAATATAAGGCTTTGCAGGCGTCAAAGAATTCCGAAATTATAAATTCGTAATCCGAAATCGTAATCCACGCTAGTACGTCGGCCGCGTAAATCTTATTGTTGCTCCTGGCGCGTGATGAAACACGCCCTCGTTTCCCCCATTCAAACCAGGAGCAACAATGCGTTATTTCTTAGCACTACTCATTTTTATTTTCATTCAAAAATCCAGCTTGGCATCAGAGCTTGCGATCAAGCATCAAGCAAGTGTCACTGCCATCCAACAAGTATTAAAAGATTACATAGAAGGAACTTCATATAACAATAAGCAACAAATTGCAAAAGCGTTCAACCCGGCTGCGGATTTACTTTTAGAAAAAGAAGGCCAGGCATTTACCAAAGTCTCAGTGGCCGACTATATCAGTTGGTACAAATCTGAGAACCAAGGAAAATTCAATGGCCGCATTGGTGAAATTCTGCAAATTGACGTCAGCGGTGATTTGGCTACGGCCAAGGCAGAAATCATTATTCCTGGCCAACAACGTCGCTTTATTGATGTTTTTTTGTTGAAGAACGTCGACAAACAATGGCAAATCATCAGTAAAGCTGCTGCGAAACAAGCATCAAACCAAAACGGGGTGCGCATCCTGTTTATCGTCTCCAATGCCCATTTTCATGGCACATCCAAGCTACCCACCGGTGCCAGTTTTTCAGAAATTGTGAATGCTTACCATGCATTTAAACAAGCTGGATACACTGTTGATTTCGTCAGTCCTGAGGGTGGTGCCGTCCCACTTGCCTACATCGATACCTCCCATGCCCTACATAAAGCGCATTTGTACGATAGTGAATTTATGTTCGCGTTAAAGAACACAAAGAAAGCGACGCAACTGGTAGCAAAGGATTATCGGGCAGTGCATTACATAGGCGGTGGCAATGCCATGTATGGTGTGGCAGATAATGTTGAAATTTCACGCTTGGTGATGGAAATCTACGAGCAACACAAGGGCATTATTTCTTCTGTATGCCACGGGACAGCGGGCATCGTCCATCTGAAGACAAAAGATGGTAAGTACTTAGTTGATGGAAAAAGAATTAGCGGTTATCCAGAAGACTTCGAAAAGACGTCTGCTGAATACTTTAAACAGTTTCCTTTCCTGATCAAGAAAACGGTGTTAGATCGCAACGGCACTTTCCATTTCGGAAAACCCGACGAGGCTTACATAGAAGTCGATGGCCGTGTTGTGACAGGACAAAATCATCAATCTTCAGCCTTGGTGGCAGAAGCGATCATTAAACAACTGCAAAAAGAACAGGTAAGCACCAAGTAATTTATGCTGATATCGGTTACAAAGGATAGGCGTGTTTGACCTGAATCTACACCACGCTACTTTATTCCTGCGCAGATGCACTAAAAGAATTTTCCACTAAATCCAACAGGGTTGCCCCTATTCCTAATGCTAGGAATAGGGGCGGATAAAAGTCGGTGGCGTACAAGGACTGCAAGCTTTGCGGCTTGCAGTCACTTTACTCACAGAATTACTTTAGCAAAGTATCGGCATTGACCAGTTTTACATCATGCATCAAATTCAAATAGGCTTCAAAATAGCCCTTGTGTGACGCACCAACAATCGAGAGCGTGCGCTTGCCGGGTGTCGCACCCAATATCTCGCGGATATTCGATACCATGCGCAGATTACGTGTTTCCCAATATCCGACATAAACACGTCCCACTTGTTTAGCAGAACGATCTTTCATTGCAGCACCAAAATCACTTTGATAGACTAAATTGGCTTGGTTAGCACGATTGAAGGCGCGATACATGGCGAGCACACCTTCCCCACTATCTAAGTTTTTGTACAACACGTCGCTCTCTGCTTTACGTTTAGCCGTTGCAGGATTGTTCCAAAGTTTTTGCATGATCTCGCCTGCAGCTTTGTCTTCAGCCTCGCTGCCAGACGCAGAATCTGCTGTATGGTCGTCGATAGCATAGACTCGCTCTAGTCCAAGACGCGCGGCAAGCGGTGCTGCGACCTGATAATTTTCATTGCGTTTAACGGTCAAATCTTGCAAGCGTTTCACCAATAACTTATCGAGCCCATCTTGCTCTTTCTGCTCTGCGGCGGGCAGTCGTAGCCACTGTACCAATGCCGAAGCCTGTTCACCTGCCGCTAGAAAAACTGCAGCTAAATGGCGTCGCTGTGCTGGCGTCGGCTCAGCTGGCCAAGCGGCTAGCAAGCGATCAACTTCCGCGGTCGCAGCAGGCACATCCAGTCCAGTGGCCGCATGAGCTGATGCCTTATCCCAGCAGTAGTATTTAATCGACTCTGCATAGCGAACGCTATAACGACGCAACATGTCGCACTGCATTCCGGACAAGGCTTCGACGGTAATGATTTGCGGTTTCCATGCTTCAAGACGGCTCATCAAGAGAGTCAATGATTTAGGCGTAAAACTCGCGGGCAATTCAGAAAGGTGCGGCGTACCCAAAACCAAAATTTCATTAGGCACGCTCGCTTGCGTCCCTTTTAGCCGACTCGGATCAAATTTTGTTTGGTAATCCGACGCACCTATTGCTGAACCTGAGACAACTGTCGCAATAACCGCAATCCATTGAAATAACATATTTTTTCCTCTCATAAAATTCACCTGAACCATGCCTATTTTTTTCACCAGATAGTTCCTCACGTCATAGCTATGAAAAAGAATGCGCATGAAGGCACAGAGCATAGCCAATGAAAAAAGAAATATTTCTACAATAAGACAATCTGCAGAAATGAAGGTGCGAACTGCAGTTTGGTGGTGAAATAAGGGAATTTGAAAAGCTGGCCTGCAAACCAATAATCGGTCAAGTAAAGTGAAATCGAGGCAGCAGTCTCCGTTCCATTTGAAAATGAGAGGTGGCGGCGAAACCCTCTCATTTTTGTCAACTCGCGCCAAGAACTCCGTAATTCATCGCATTCTTGTATTGGCTTTCTAGGGTTCTCGGTAAAGTTCGCTCTTTTGGTTTTGACTAGGAAAAGTCCGGGTTGAATTAACAATATGAGCCCACTCATTTTGTTAATTCATTTTTTCAAAGCAACACTTTGTCATTTTATTTTTTGAGAGTATTAACATGAATAGATTTATAGCAGGCATTATCCTTTGCCTCGCATTCACGTCGCAAGTACAAGCGCAAACCTTAGCGGATGCGCACAGCGCCTACGATAAAAAAGATTACGCAACCGCTACCACGCTGTACAAAACCTTAGCAGAAGCTGGGGACACTTCAGCACAACATAGGCTGGCGTTGATTTACTTCAATGGACTTGGCACACCCAAAAATTTTCAACAGAGTCTCTATTGGTTTTCGCAAGCAGCCGAACGGGGTGTAATTTCTGCGAATTACAATATTGGTCTGCATTATGCGAATGGTTTTGGTGTGCCCGTTGATCAAGCTATGGCACTTAGCTTTTATCTCAAAGATGCGGAACAGGGTTTGTCCATGGCACAGTCGAATGCAGGTCAAATGTATGAGAACGGCATTGGCACACCAATCGACATTCCAAAAGCGCTGGCCTGGACCCGCAAAGCGGCAGAACAGGGCTTAGGGGCGGCACAGCATAATTTAAGCACTTTCTATATCAGTGGCAAAGGCGTACCCAAGGATCTTGATCAAGCAGCGATATGGGCTGCCAAAGCGGCCATACAAGGTGAAGCAAAAGCACAGAACAATGTGGGTTCATTTTTTAGTGCAGGCACAGGATTAGCGAAAGACGATGAGCAGGCATTCAAATGGTTTGGCAAAGCCGCCGATCAAGGTTTAGCCGATGCTCAATACAATTTGGCGCGATTTTATGATGCAGGTCGTGGTGTCCAAAAAAATGTACTGCAGGCCGTGATTTGGTATCGCCGTGCAGCGCAGCAAGGTCATGTCGAATCAATACATAATCTGGGTGTGATGTATCTTGAAGGTCGCGGCATACAGAAAAATACTGAACAGGCGCTTGATCTGTTTAGCAAAGCGGCGGCAAAAGGATTTGCTGACTCACAGGTCAATCTGGGCATGATGTATGGCATGGGTGCCGGTGTCAAAGTCGATATGGTGAAAGCGTATTTTTGGTTCTCGTTAGCGGCAGCGCAGGGCAACGCGGTAGGGATCGACAATCTGGCGGTAGCCGAAAAACAAGTCAATCCTAAACAACGGGCAGAAGCACAAGCGATGCTAAAAAAATGGCAAAAGTGATTGATTAAGACGTAGAACTACCGACTCAATCGCCTAGAGCAAGTACTCGCCTCATAGTTGGCACTTGCTCTACCCACTTTACATCTAATTCAAAAAAATACTACCGAATCTCCGCATCGACAAACCCTTAGTGCTTTGATCGCAATACATCACGTAATACCAAGCAACTTTTGTAGATTTCTTGTTCCGTGAGCGATGAAAACCCCAATAGCAATCCCGGTGAAAATGCGCTACTGATTTGATTTGCGTCTGGTGGCAAAAAATACGAAAGTGGTCGCAACTCCAAACCTGCGGCAAGACCCGCTTTCACCACAGCATTCTCTGAGCGATGTCTTTTAAAATGTACGGCAAGATCTAAACCACCATCACTGGAACCGCAACTTAGTGAGTCTGAAAGCTGGGTTTCAATTGCATCCAATAATGCAGCTTGACGTTGACTGTACAGTTTGCGCGTACGTTTAATATGTCGTCCAAAATAGCCCTCCGCGATAAAATCAGCCAACACCATTTGCGGCACAATCGCAGTGTGTCGATCGATAATTGCTTTGGCATGGGTGATAGGGGCAACCAGTGCCGGTGGCAACACCATATAACCAAGTCGCAAACCCGGGAACAACACTTTCGACATAGTGCCAACATAAATTACACAGGCATTCTTATCGAGGCTTTGGAGTGATGCTATCGGTGCGCCACTGTACCGATACTCACTATCATAATCATCCTCTATCACCCAGGCTGAGCCTTGCTTGGCCCACGCCAACAGAGCCAGACGTCGTTGCAGACTCATCGTCATGCCTAAGGGAAGTTGATGCGACGGCGTGACATAAACTAATTTTGCATCTGGATAATGATGTGCTCCAAAATCGACATCCAGACCATCTTGGTCGACTGGCACATGACATAACTGTGCTTGTGCCGCCTGCAGGGTGGCAATGGCACCACGATATCCCGGCGACTCTACCCACGCAGCATCCTCAGGATCAAGTAGCACCGTCGATAATAAATACAATGCCTGTTGCGAACCGGAGGTAATAATGATTTGCTCAGGATTACAAATAACCCCTCTGGCGGTTTTTAGATATACCGCAAGAAGTTCACGCAAGCGGCCATATCCGGCTGGATCACCATACCCCAACTTGTCTTCATGATGCCGCCAGCGACGCGCTTCCAGACGCGCCCACACATCAAATGGAAATACATCCAAACCTGGCATGCTCACTCTGAATGCCCGTGTTTTTTCTTGATGTACCGGTGCCAGGCTGGCGCGATCAACGAATTGCCGGCCGCGTTTTGAAAGCACAGGCGTAGTTTGCTTTGTATTGTTCGCGATTGCGAGGCGGCGCTTGGCTGTGATTGCCAGGCTATTTGGCGCATCAAGCACACCAGGAGCACCAGGAACATCAGGCAAATCGACATTGACATACGTCCCCTTGCCTACTGCGCCCGACAAATAGCCCTCAGCCAGCAATAACTCATAGGCATTCAGAACCGTTTGTCTTGAAATAGATAAGTGCTGGCAAAATTCACGACTCGGTGGCAACTGCATTCCAGCAGGCAGCGCGCCTGTCAGTATCGCGTGTTTCACTGCCGCATACAGTTGTCGAAACAGGGGCGTGTCAGACGCCCTATTAAGTTGCAAAGAATCTAGGAACAAAGACATAGGCGTAAGCTCAATCGGCGATGTAAATTGGTAGCTCTATATTACCGCTTATTGGATCTTTTAAACAACCAATCTAAAAACTAAAATGGCGACATTCACACCACGAAAGCGCCCTATGCAAGATATCCAATACCACTTTGATCGCGAACTTACCGCTACCCAGCTCGCTGACATCTTTGACCGTGCTGGCTTAAATCGTCCCACGGATGACCTAGCGCGAATGGCGCAAATGCTGGCTCATGGCAATCTCTTGATCACCGCCTGGGATACTGACAAATTAGTCGGCGTGGCACGCTCCTTAACCGACTTTTGTTTTTGCTGTTACCTATCAGATCTCGCGGTAGACGAAAGCTATCAGCATCACGGTATAGGCAAACAATTAATCGCATTAACGCAAGAAAAAATAGGCCCGAGAACCACCTTGCTTTTGCTTGCGGTACCAACGGCCATGACGTATTACCCGAAGGTGGGTTTCGAGGCGGTGCCAAATGGCTGGACGATCAAACGTACGCAATAAACTAAAACTAGTATTACATTCAATTTAACGACAAGGATTAACAATATGTACGTCCCCAAACATTTTGATGAAACCAGTCTTGAAACTATGTTTCAACTAATACAGAACTACCCTTTGGGTGCCTTAATCACCTTAGACCAGGATGGCATCAACGCCAATCACATCCCATTTGAAATCATGGCACCGACTCAAGATGCGCCTTTCGGCACGCTCAGAGCCCATGTTGCCCGGGCAAATTCCGTATGGAAAAATCCCGATCCGCTACACGAAACTTTAGTGATATTCCAAGGACAGCAAGCGTACATCACGCCGACTTGGTATGAAGAGAAAAAGCTGAATGGCAAGGTGGTTCCTACGTATAACTACGCAGTGGCGCATGGCTATGGCAAATTACGGGTGATCGACGATGCGCAATGGTTACGAGAGCATATTGAAAGACTTAGTAGTCAACAAGAAAGTACACAAAAGACACCATGGAAAATCAGCGATGCACCAGATGACTATATTCAAAAAATGCTAAACGCTATTGTTGGCATAGAAATTCCGCTGGCAAGGCTGCAGGGCAAATGGAAAGTCAGTCAAAACAGATCAGAGCAAGATCGTATCAATATTGCAGCTGGATTGAGATTGAGCCAGGATCACAATGCGCATGGCATGGCCGCTTTGATCGAAACACGACAGGAAAATCAAATGGTCGTTTAGCGAGAAAACGAAACATCAGAATTCCCGCCTGTATCGAGGACAGACTATCGTAAAGTCACGAGCCAACACCCTGCAATCAACTTTAAGTAACAATCAAAAAGGATCGCCAATGCGACAATTTATTACTTCTGGTGATGGACTTCCTAAATGGTCCACACCAATCAGTCATGCAGTTGTGGTTGACAACATCTGTTACCTGAGTGGTCAGCTTTCCATTGGCGAGGAGGGTCAGTACATTGCAGGCACAGCCAAAGAGGAAGCAGCTCGCGCTTTTGCCAATCTCTTTTCAGCTATCAAGGCTGCTAATTTCTCTATCAGTGATTTAACATTTGTCGATATTGCGTTCATTGATTTGAACGAGCTTAATGAGGTCAATGATTTGTATGCTGAACTTTTTCCAGAAGGGCAAAGACCAGCAAGAACTATCTATCAAGCAGCTGCCTTACCTTACGGCGGGCGAGTAAAGGTGATGGGCGTTGCCATCAAAGAGAGGCTTGCGTGATACGACGAAATAGCGTGCGCAAGAGATGCTTGCAATATGGCTGATTTACTTTTCAATATCCGAAAAAATTTCAAACACCTTGCGCACTGCATCGAAACATCAAGACAGAGACAGCCACAAGTTATCCCAATCTTCGCCGCGAAATGCACCTTCTCGCTTGAACACTAACTGATGCTGTTTATTCAGCACAAAATGAGTTGGTGTCGTGGCGATTACGCCAAAATTGTCTTTGTGCGCTGGGTCATTGCGCCAGACGCTGGGGAATCTTTGCGCTTTAGGATAGGCAAGCGTTGTGACTTCGTTATATTCATCCAACTCTTTTTTGTTTTTATCTATATTTACGCCCAACAAGATGAAATTTTTCTTGCTGTTACCCACATAAAATTCACGCATGAGTTTCAAGTCATTGGTACAAACTTGACAATCAAAAGTAAAGAAACTGACTAATACTGTTTTACCCGCATAGTCTTTCAATTGAACTTTTTTACCACTAACATCCGTACCGAGTAAATTAAACGGTGGTGTTTTCTCATCTTTGGCAGCAAACACCTGAGTCGATAAAAAAAGGCTAGAAATGGCCGTTGACTTCAAAAAAGCTCTTCGTTTCATCATCACACTCCTTTGTAAATTTGTACTTCAAGGGTAGTAACAAACTATGAATTTGCTTACGAAGTATAAGCTGCTTTTGTTAGGCCTATGCATTCTTACATCACTATCTGTATCCAAATTTCATTTCTACGCAAGAAAGGCAAAGAAAATGGTGCGTTATAGCGTGAAAAGATCGGTTCACCTTCGGTTTTAAGCGCGGCTTCACTAGTTAATTTTTTCAGCAAAGCGAGTTTTTCTTCGTACAGCGGTTGTGACCAGCTGCCTGAATAAGTGATCACGGCATAGGTTTGAGCCGGCACTTCGCGTAATTTCACTTTGGGATTATTGGGTTCGGGTAAAGTTGCCAAAGTAAATGTTTTTGGCATCGCGAATTGCACGAGATAGCCACCTTCAACCGCAGCTTGAGAAACTGGCGCAGTCATTTCAATTTTGATAGGCGTCGGCGTTTGTGACACAGGTGCGGTCATCTCTATCTTTCTGCTGCCCTTATTTTTGCCAAAAATGTAGCCACCTAAATATTCAAAAGCGATATTTCCTGCTTTGTCAGCAGGGCCAGGTACGATAACCTCTGCGACCAGATAGGCTTGATATTTTCGTATTTCAAACTGAGGATAGCGTTTCAATACCTCATAAGTCGGTTCTTCAATTGCCGCCACATTCATTGCAACTCCCCAAAACGCGATAAATCCTGCCAGTATTTTTTTCATTCCAAATCTCCCCAAAATATTTCTTGTTTAGCCTAAATGTGACATCCCAAACCAGCCTTCTCTGTCACTCACCGAACATAGCCAAGAAAAAACTGTCGTTAGTTCACCGAAACGCGAAAGCCTCCATTGCGTTAATCTGTATTAAAACATATCGTTTTTTCACACTAAACGAATAATTTCAAAACACTAAGACGTAAGAGTATATAACTATCCAAAAGCGCTATTTCGTTTCTATTCTTTGTTTATTACAGAACATGTTTCGAGACTCAATATACATTGACTTCCTTTCGCTCTCACAAATTCGCACGCCTTCGCAATTTTCGACAGCATCTTCTCCGATTTGGATAAAGTTCAATCCATTTTGATTCTGCAGGCGCTAACACCCACTTCTGTAGTGGCCTAATTTGATACCAACACCGACACAACTGTTCAATCACGGAGTAAGCTTTAGTGATGAGTTAATTTTGCATCAATCACTTCCAGCACGCTCACACATCGCGCGTGGGTAAAACTCAACCCACGCTTACAATTCTATTTATTCTAGCTCCATTACTTCTACACAGTCTACGCAACAGACTTCATCATTCGCCAAACAGTTTCGTCCATTCGTACCAGAAAATTTGCATTTCATCGCAAACTGACACGGTGCATCCTTTCTTTTCGATACAGTGCGATTCAATTTGAATTCACAGTACCTACGCTTTGTCGATGACATCGTGCAAAATTTTTATCGAGAGAAATATGCAAGCACCATTAAGTTCTGTACTCACACTTTTATTGTGTAATGTTCTGGTTGTCAGCGCACATGCACAACAGGCGGGCGATACCAAGATTCAAAGCAAACAAGAAGCGCCGCAACGCGTTGAAATTCAAGCTCGCAGTGAAACCCAATTAGCACGTCAGGAAGCCGCCGCCAAGACGATTATCGGTAGTGCTGATTTAGTTAAATTCGGTGACACTAATGTGTTGGACGCGATGCGCCGTGTACCTGGCGTGCAAGTGAATAACAATAAGATTCAACTGCTAGGCATGAACGCCAATTACACACAGGTATTAATCGATGGAGAGCCTCCGCGCGGCGTGAACGTTGAAGATATTCCTATGAAAATGATAGAGCGAATAGAGATATATCGAACCGCGAATGCGCAATTTAGCACTCAGGCGGTCGGTGGCACGGTAAATATTATTCTCAAACGTGCAGCCTCTACAGCGCAACAATCGATCAAAGTCACCGCAGGCTATGTGCAACGTGAACTGGCTAATGTCGAGTGGAATAATTCTGGCAAACAGGGTAATTTTTCTCATGCCGTTTCTGCGACGGCATCCATGAATTCAGTCGGTTCGAATGTTCCGCGTAAAACTGTCACCGAACAAACCATCGCTGATGAAACTGGAAAAATTTTACAGCAATACGACACCGTCACCGACCGCCGAATGACAGATCGTGATATTCGTATTTCGCCTCGCCTGCAGTACAAAACCGATTCGAATATCAATCTGACTTCCACCACCATGTTCGCCTACGGCAGTGGCGAAGCTGATAGCACTAGGGATTATACGTTTTTAAAGGGACCCACTTTAGACGTCGCGAACATGCGTTATCGTGATACGACTGAACGCGCCAACATAAACAGCACTTTGCGCGCTACGACTAGCTTCAGCAATGATTTAAAACTCGATGTTTCGACCGGATTCCATGCAAATCGAATCAACAATTCTCAAATTTCACAAAATTATCGCTTGAACGGTGGCCTTAGTTTTGTTCGCAACTACGATACTGATGTCCGAGTGCTCGGCGCGCATACCAGCGGTAAAGTCAGCATTCCGACAAACGCCGAGCATGATCTGGTCCTGGGTTGGACTGGCTCAGGCACGACTGTGCATATCGACCGCAATCAAACTGACACTTATACAGGCAATTCTCAGCCAGTTTATCTGCCGCAAAGTGCGCGCAATGAACTCTATAAATCAGCAATCTATGCGCAGGACGAATGGAAATTTCAAAAAGATTCTTCGATTTATTTGGGCTTACGCTGGGAGTCGCTAGGTATTAACAGCGAAGGATCTGCACAAGACAAGTCAAAATATTCGACCAGTGTATTGAGTCCGATAGTACAAACCATGTGGCAACTCAATCCAGAAAATACAGACCGAGTTCGTCTGGGCTTGGCGCGTACTTATCAAGCACCGAATGACTTTTATCTCATTTCGCCAAAAATTTACTCGGTCAACAATTCGATCCAAAATCCTAATTTTATAGGCAATCCAAACCTTCGCCCGGAACTGGCTTGGGGTTTCGACGCGGCCTACGAACACAATGGCAAAGATGGATTGAACTATGCAGTGCGCGCCAAAGTGCAACAGATCGACGACTTACATCGCGACACCGTGTATTTTGAGAATAATGCATGGTGGAAGAAGTATGTGAATGCTGGTAGTGCGGTGGGACAAAGTGTCGAACTCAGCACACAATTTCCACTTAAACGCTTTATGAACGAAGCACCGGATGTCGACGTCAGCATGACCTATATGCATTTCTGGTCTGATGTAAAAGGTTTGCCACAACCATTCAATCAACTTAATCCGTATACCTATCAATTCACGTTAAATTTAAATTATCGTTTAAAAGATGTGCCATTAACTTTGGGTATGAATGCGAAATTGCAAGATTCGCGTTGGCAACAAATTAGTTTAACCGATCGTGAATATCTCAAGTCACCCGCGACACTCGATCTGTTTGCATTGTGGAAGTTCGATAAGAAAAATCAATTACGTTTGGCAATCAATAACATTACGAACGCCAATACTATCGACAACACCAGCAGAAGCAGCGTGCCAGGTTATATCAGCACTTTGCATACCAATACCGATCGTGCTCGTAATATTAATCTTAGCTATGAATACAGGTTCTAAGCGAAAAAATCAAAGCAAAAGCAAACACTTAATTTGAAGTCTGAATTCAGTAGCAGCAAAGATCAAGTCTTGATGACAATCTTAAAAACCGTCTTCAAAATTTGATCTACATCGATTATTTCTAAAGAACAGTAGGTCAGCGCACAGATATTATGACTTAATACCTTTATCTTCAACGAAATGCCAAGCAACAAATAATTGAAGACAAAAGGGAATAATGAAAATATTTATGCCTGAGCGCAGTAAAACCGCCTACCTAGCTGATTTTATTTTATATGGCATTGCCATTCTGGTATTGGCCTTGTTTTTACTTATTCAAGGCCCTCAAAGTCAAGCGGCAGAACTATTTAGTTTATTCGTACTCGGCTTGCTGCTTTGGACCGCAATAGAATATTTCATACACCGCTTCATATTGCATGGTGTACCGCCATTCCAGCAATGGCATGAAGAACATCATAGAAGACCTGCGGCATTAATTCGTACGCCTACTATTCTCAGCGCAAGCTTAATCCTGATACTCATCTTTATTACCATGCTAATGTTCAGTAGCGACCTATTGAAAGCTTGCGCCCTCACCTTAGGATTGCTTGTGGGCTATCTGTATTACACCGTCACCCATCACGCCATCCATCACTGGAAAACCAAGAATAAGTGGTTAAAACAGCGTCAGCACTGGCATGGTTTGCACCATGACCTCAAGGAATCAGGACGCTATGGCATTACTAATCAATTTTGGGATTGGGTATTCGGTAGCAAGGAAAGCTAGCGCGGATTTAAAACGTTTTCATCTGGACATCTTTCGTACCCTAGCGCTTGGGGCAGCTTCACTAATTATGTCTGTCAGCGAACAGAGAAGTCTATCCTGAGCTGGAATAACGACGCCAAGGTCATCACAAATTGCGGCTGTGCATTCAGAGTAAGTCTTCGCTAAAGTCAACTAACGACACATCCACACACAACAGAGACAGGTTAAGTCAGCTTTTCTGTCAAATTTCTTGATCGACAAGCGCTGAGCGAACGCAATAATCGCGAATCGAATTTAAAACCTCTGCATCCTCACCCGCTGCACCCACTTGCTTGATGTTTAATTGAGGATAGTTCAAACGTAATTCATCCACCATCAAAGGCAAATCGCGTAACAGGTGCGAGCCTTGCCCAAGAAAAATCGGCGTGATGGTAATCGTCTCACAACCTTTTTTAACTAAATCGGCCACCAACTCAGGTAGCTGCGGTTGCATCAATTCTAAAAAGGCTAACTCAACCTGAATTTCTGGCAAGCTTTCTTGCGTCAGTTTTTGCAGGCGTTCAAAGGGTGCGGCCCAGCTTGCGGCGCGAGCGCCGTGGGCGAATAGGATCAGAGCTTTTTTAGACATCGAAGCAGGCTTTCATTTTTAAATATTTAATTACGTTCAACGTAACGCAGTCCAGCGAACGCCATGCCTGAAAATAACAAGCTCGGGAATAAAGCGGTCATGAGCGCAGGCCAGGTGTTGATCATGCCTAGGTGCGAGAACAAACTGTTCACCAGATAAAACACCATCCCCAACATAATGCCACTAAATATACGCAGGCTGATACCGCCATCACGCGCATGTAAATAAGCGAACGGCAAAGCCAATGCCATCATCACCAAGATAGAAATTGGATAGGTAATTTTCTTCCAAAACGCGATTTCATAGCGTTCTGTGGATTGTTTATTTTCCGATAAATGTCGGGTGTAGGACGCCAACTCATAGGCTGACATGCGATCCGGGTCAATAAACAGTACCGCCAAAATATCGGGTGTAATTTCTGACTCTAATTCTTTGGTCGCCAGCTTGTGCGTATTCGACGCAATTTTTGTATCTTGCGCCAGATTTTTAGGAAAATCAGTTTCCACCACGTCACTCAAACGCCATACGTGAGAGCGAACATATTCCGCTTTACTCGCATTAATTTCGCGCAACAATTGAAAGTTGGTATCGAACTCATACACTTTCACACCCAATAGAGCACGAGTCGGGGAGACTTCACGTACATTCAAAAACCGAGTACCGGTGACCAAAGTTTTATCATGAGAATCACGGATCAAATCCTTAGTCCACAAGCCGCTGCGAAATCCTTGAGTGACGGGTCCATTGGTCGCCGTCAGCTTTACTTTTTTTGCTGTCTTCGCCGACATCGGTGCGATCACTTCGCCGAGTAAAAACGTAAATGCGATTAAGATCACTGCAATCTTCGCGAGCATTTTTGCGGCAGTCCAGGAAGACATGCTGGCGGCACGCATGATGGTGAATTCTGAATTACTGGCGAACTGTGCCAGTACATAGATAGTCCCGATTAAGGCTGCGATGGGCAGAAAATCGTAGGCATTCCCTGGGATATTCAAGAGCACATAGAGCAAAGCATGTTTGATCTGATAACCGCCTTTATTGACTGACGAAGCCTCATTCATCAAATCAAAAAACGACGTTAGCACTAGCAAGGCTAACAAGACAAAGAACACGGCACGAATAATTTCCGTACCAAAATAACGCTGTAGAACTTTCATTATGAATTCACCGTTTGATCTTCAGCACACTTCTGCTCTTTTTTAATTTGTATGCAGCCTTTGACGCGATTCCAGATGCCGCTTGGGTGCAAAGGGCTGTTTAATTTCAGACGCCATACAAAGAAAATCGCGATGAAAAGCGCAACGATCGCATGCATAGGCCAAGACGCTTTCCAAAAACTCAAGCGCCCTTCCACCACGGCCAATTGCAGCATGTTTAAAATATTCAAGTTAATCGCCACAAAAACCAAAGCTACGATCATGTTTGCTGAGCGTCCTACACGCGGATTCACAAAGCCCAATGGGATCGCCAGCAACATCAATAACAAGCCCATGAATGGCAATGAAACACGCCACAACAGTTCCCCATCGCGACTAGGATTCGGTTCATCCAATAAAGTTTGCAGTGGTAAGGCTTTGGCAGATCTATTATTAGTATCCAGCGTATTTTGTGTCGAAACCAACACGGCATATTTTTCAAATTGCATCATCTGAAAATCACCTTCGGTCGGCAATCCATCGTAGCGTCTTCCCTGACTCATCACCAGAAAACGATCACCATGTGCATCAATTTCTATCTTGCCTTCTTTCGCCACGATCACGCTTGAACGTCCATCATTCATCATGCTAGTGAAAATATTTTGTACTTTACTTAGGTCGCCAGATACTTCTTCTACGAACGAGACTCGGCCTCCGCTACGAGATTCCTGGAATTTTCCTGGTGCAACTTTCGCAATATCTTCGCGCTTTTCGTAACGATTGCGCACTTCCATTTTTTGTTCATTTGCCCAAGGCGACACGACCAAGCTTAAAGTTGCCACAATCAAAACCAGAGGAATGCCGACGCTTAATACGGGTTTAATCCATTTCGTCAAACTCAGACCTGAGGCAAACCACACCACCATCTCCGAATCTTGATAAGCCCGCGTTACAACAAGTAGCACCGAAATGAATCCAGTTAAAATTAATAAAATCGGGAAATAATCCAGGGAATTAAAGCCGATCAAAATCAAGACATCCGTGGATGCCACTTTTCCGCCTGCTGCTTCACCCAAAATCCGGATCAGCATAAAGGTCACGGTAATCGTAAATAGTGTCGTGAATACAGCGCCAGCAGTACTGAGCAATTCTCGTCTGAGCGCACGTTCAAAAATCATAGTTATTGATAGCTTTAAATAATCGAGTCGTTGATGGAGTAATAAGTGAGTCGCTTGCAAACGCCAGGAAATCGATTCCTGCGCTATAAGGCGGTTATAATAATCGTTTTAGTTAATTCTTCGCGACATTTGAGAATTTAATCGCTGATAAAAGATCAAAAAATTGATCATCAATAAGGAGCAAAACGTGGACTTTAGCATAAAAACACTGGCAGCAAAAAGCGCGACAGATAACCTGAGCACTGTCAAAACGGGTTGCATCGTGGTCGGCGTATTCGAAAACAAGAAGTTATCGACAGAAGCGATCCAATTAAATAAAAAAGCCGCCATCGATGCCGTCTTGAAATCCGGCGATATCACTGGGAAGATCGGCTCCTCCTTACTCCTGCGCAATCTGACCGATGTTGCCGCCGAGCGCGTATTGTTGGTAGGTTTGGGCGACGCAACGAAAGTTAGTGAAAAAGCCTACAACACTGCGGTACAAGGAGCAGCACGCAGTTTAAATAATCTTGGTGCTGGCGACATCAGTATCGCTTTGCCCGCCGTCGATGGACGTGATTTGGCTTGGACGATTCGTCAAACGGTAATCGCTTTCCATGAGGCCGTATTTCGCACCGACGCGCATAAAAGTAAAAAAGATACTATTTCAGCCAATGTAAAGAAAGTAGCACTTATCGTCGCTACTAGCGAAGCAAACGCAGCCAAATTAGCATTGGCGCAGAGCATCGCTTTGGTGAACGGCATGGAGTTAACGAAAGAGCTAGGCAATATGCCAGCTAATTTCTGCACGCCGACGCATTTGGCCAATACCGCCAAGCAAATCGCTGCCGACTTTAAAATGGGCATAGAAGTTTTGGAGCGTAAACAAATCCAAGCATTGAAGATGAACAGCTTTTTGTCCGTCTCTGCTGGCACCATTGAGCCACCCAAATTCATCGTTTTAAAGCACATGGGCGGCAAAGCCAAAGAAGCGCCTGTGGTGTTGGTGGGCAAAGGTATTACTTTTGATTCGGGTGGTATTTCCTTGAAACCAGGCGCAAGCATGGATGAAATGAAATATGACATGGGTGGCGCAGGCTCCGTGCTCGGAACTATGCGTGCCATCGGCGAGATGAAATTAAAACTCAATGTGATCGCGGTAATTCCAACCTGCGAAAACATGCCTTCTGGCAGCGCCACGCGTCCCGGCGATATTATTACGTCGATGTCTGGTCAAACGATTGAAGTTTTAAATACTGACGCAGAAGGTCGCTTGATTTTATGTGATGCTCTGACCTATGTTGAGCGCTTCAAACCAGCTGCCGTAATTGATGTCGCCACCTTGACTGGCGCAATCATTACTTCGTTAGGTCACCACACTACTGGCCTATTCACGCGCCATGATGATACACACGACAAATTAGCAGAAGAATTGCTCACTGCAGGCAAACAAGCCAATGATGTTGCCTGGCGCCTGCCGATTGGTGAATTGTATAACGAACAGTTGAAATCAAATTTCGCTGATATCGCGAATATCGGTGGCCCAGCGGCTGGTTCAATTACTGCAGCCTGCTTCCTCGAACGCTTCACGAAAAAATACACGTGGGCACATTTAGATATCGCTGGCGTGTCTTGGAAATCTGGCGCAGCCAAAGGCTCCACGGGTCGTCCCGTACCTATGTTGACGACATTCTTAATGAACCGCGCTGGATAAGCTGCTGATGTTAGTCATTCAACGCGCTCTTTGCATGCATCGAGCGCGTTTTTTATTATTAGTACCAATATCGCTATAGTCTGAGATCAAATATGAAACTAGTCACCTGGAATGTTAACTCCCTGAAGGTTCGCCTGCCTCAAGTTTTGCAATGGCTGGAAACCAATCCTGTGGATGTCTTGTGCCTACAAGAAACCAAATTAACCGATGATAAATTTCCCCAAGCGGAAATCGAAGCGGCCGGTTATCAAGTTGCATTCACGGGTCAAAAAACCTACAACGGTGTCGCCATACTCTCGCGTCATCCGATAGAAGATGTGCAAAAGAATAATCCGCTATTTGAAGATGAGCAGCAACGCATCATCGCCGCCTCTATTGCAGGTATGCGCATTATTTGCGCCTACGTTCCAAATGGTCAGGCGCTGGACTCCGAAAAATATCCTTACAAACTCAGCTGGTTGGCGGCATTACATGATTGGGTCAAGGGCGAAATGGCACAACATCCGCAACTCGCTTTGCTCGGTGATTACAACATCGCCCCTGATGATCGCGATGTACACGATCCTGCAGCGTGGGAAGGTATGAATCTGGTCTCACCGCCAGAACGAGCGGCCTTTCAGGCCTTGATAGATCTGGGACTTAGCGATAGTTTCCGTCAGTTTGATCAACCTGAAAAAACGTTTAGTTGGTGGGATTATCGCCAACTTGGTTTCCGCCTAAACAAGGGTGTCAGAATAGATCACGTCCTCTTATCCAAACCATTAGCAGAGCGTTGCACTTCTTGCGTCGTCGACAGAGTACCGCGCAAGTGGGAACAACCTTCTGACCACGCACCTGTGATTGCGACTTTAAGTTAAATATGGGTATTTAGTTCTGTTTTAAACGACTATTAAATTTATGGTTGCCCACCAAAATACGTGGGTAAGCATGAGAAAGCCGACCGCTAATGAGAATAGCGGTCGGCTTTTTTCCTAATGGAAAATCTGGGTTGAGTTGATCTACGACAAAATACCTTTAAATTCAAAGAATGCCATGTTTAGCATGAGATTTTTCAGGCCAATTCCATGTGACACTTAGGAAGAACTATTTCTTCTAGCCTGAGAGCCTGCAATCATGCCAACACCTGTCCCCAATAAAATCCAAGGACTGACTTCACAACAGGCCCTGGCTCAGCTGCAGCAAGACGGCACAAACGAACTACCAACGGCTCAGCCGCAAAATCTATGGCAGATTGCCTGGCATGTTGCTTCCGAGCCCATGATCCTGTTACAGATTGCCTGTGGCAGTATTTATCTGGTGCTGGGGGACTGGCATGAGGCACTATTGTTATGTGGTTTTGTTGCGTGCATGTTGATTATCAGTTTTTATCAAGAGCATAAAACGGAAAGAGCCTTAGAGGCTTTACGTGACTTGTCCAGCCCACGTGCTCTGGTGATTAGAGATGGCGCGCAAGTTAGTATTCCCAGTAATCAAGTCGTTAATGGTGACTACCTTGTCGTTGGTGAAGGCGACAGGATTGCCGCTGACGGCAGCTTAATTACAAGTTTGAACCTCAGCGTAGACGAATCGTTATTGACAGGAGAATCTGTCCCTGTCGACAAAACACCTGAGAGCAAACAGCAGGATAGCGATACCATCAATAAGACTGATGCCCAATTGGATAATGGCACGGATGCAGATCGTGCCAGTCAGCTGTTTTCTGGCAGTTTGGTTGTTCGAGGTAAAGGCATTGCCGTGGTATCCCACACCGGTAGTAAAACCGCCATTGGAAAAATTGGTCAAGCCTTAGCGTCAATTGAGGAAGAACCAACCCGGGTTCAAAAAGAAACGCGCCAAGTCGTTAAATACTTAGCACTTGCCAGTCTCACGCTTGCGATCTTTCTGGCTAGTTGGTATGGCTATACCCGCAGCAACTGGATAGGCGGTGCCTTAGTTGGGCTGACTTTTGCGATGTCGATGATTCCTGCAGAACTACCGATTGTCTTAACCATCTTTCTTGGCATTGGTGCCTGGCGTATAGGTCAAAACAAGTGTTGACACGCCGTATCCCCGCTATCGAAACCTTAGGTTCGGCCAATGTTTTATGTGTTGATAATACAGGAACCTTAACGCAAAACAAAATGGTACTCACCGAACTCTCAGTAGGCGATCAACACTTTGTGTGTCATGCCGAAGAAAATTTGCCAGACCAACTACACGACATTTTGGAATTTGCCATCCTTGCCAGTCAAAGCCAAAGTAATGAACCCATGGATAACGCACTACAACAAGCAGGGCAAGTTTATTTAAAGGGAACGGAGCATCTTCATCAAAATTGGTCGCTCCTAGAAGAATACCCATTATCAAAAGAACTCATGGCGATTTCGCGTGCCTGGCAAAGCGCTGACCAGAATATCTCGCATCAAATTATCGCAAGCAAAGGCACACCAGAGGCAATTGCAGATCTTTGCCACTTAAGTCCCGAGCGGACGGCGCAATTGATGGTACAGGTGAATGGCATGGCTGAGCGCGGCTTGCGCGTATTGGCAGTCGCCAAAGCGGAATTCAGTCAAAACACTGAATCTCAGCAGCAAGCGAATTTACCATCAAAGCAGCATGACTTTGATTTTCGACTTCTGGGTCTAATTGCATTTGCGGATCCTGTGCGCGAAGGTGTCCCCGCTGCCATTAAAGAATGTCTGAGCGCTGGCATACGCGTCATGATGATGACGGGTGATTACCCAGCGACGGCAATCAATATTGCGCAGCAATGCGGAATTGACAGTACAACCGGCGTACTGACAGGAAAAGAGATGCTATCAATGTCAGACGAGGATTTAAAAGTTCAACTAGAAAAAATTCACATCTACTGCCGCGTCTTGCCAGAGCAAAAACTACGTATCGTCGGTTTGCTAAAACAATCCGCTGCGATCGTCGCCATGACGGGTGATGGAGTCAACGACGCACCCGCACTGAAAGCCGCCCACATTGGTATTGCTATGGGTAAGCGTGGTACTGACGTCGCACGAGAATCTGCCGCATTGGTTTTATTAGACGATGCCTTTTCGTCGATTGTCGCAGCTGTACGCCTGGGGCGACGTATATTTGACAACTTGCGTAAAACCTTAAGTTTTATCATTGCCGCACATATTCCCATCGTAGGCTTATCGTTTTTACCCGTGATGCTGGGGTGGCCGGTTCTCCTCATGCCTGTCCATATTCTGATACTGGAGTTAATCATTGATCCCAGCTGCTCATTGGTTTTCGAAGCGGAACAGGAAGAAGAGAACATTATGCAACGAGCACCTCGCAGCATTGACTCTAGTATCTTTCAAGCGGAAGTATTGTGGCGTGGATTTTGGCAGCGTTGTGCTGCCCTCGTCACGATACTTGGCATCTACTGGCTCGCGACTCAGCACAATATCGCGACTGATGAAACCCGTGCCATCACATTTGCAGCGGTGGTCACAGCTGACCTCGGCTTCATCTTCCTAAACCGTTCACTCAACGGAAATTTATCGCATGCCTTGCGTTCTCCCAACCCTATGCTATGGTGGGTTTGTGCTACAACAACTGTGATGTTATTACTTGTATTTACAGTGACAAGCTTACGTCACCTATTCAATTTTGGTGATCCACAATTAACACATATACTCATGAGCGTCGGAACAACAATCGCTGCGATGTCTTTGATTGCATTAACACAACGGCTACTGCTTCAAAAGAACTCATGAATACAAATAAAATTTCTATAAAGCAATTTTATCTGCTACATTGTAATTTGACGAAAGCAGTATTCAAGCACACAATCTAGCAATGCCATTTTTAGCACCATCAAATTGAGGCTGAAACGATCTGCAAAAGACATCAAATTGCATTTGATTAAACAAAGATAAGTGTGATTTTCTCAATACGGAGCGACTCTGTGTCATGAATAAATCCGAAGCCCTAGCCCTATTAGTGGAAAAAGCCCGTCATGGAGAACTTGTGTTTTCCGCGAGCGTTGCCACTTCCCTCAAAGTTCAAGAAGCGATTGATGTCCCCGATTGCAGCATTGATACCGCGACGAAAATCATCCTGAACGAACCTATGTTAGCTGCAAAAGTGGTTGCTGTTGCCAATAGTGCTGCCTATATGCGCGGCAGTGAAGTCACGAATGTGCGCTCTGCGATTGCACGACTCGGCTTCAATACACTAAGAGGATTAACTGCATCTATCGTGATGCGTCAAATCGCTGGTGCCAGTAAAGATCCGATTATTCGCAGCAAGATCAATCAATTATGGGAGCACTCTGCTCAAGTCGCCGCTTTATCCCAAGTGATCGCGCGCAGAGTGACCAAGTTAAATCCTGACACGGCTATGTTCGCTGGTATCGTGCACGAAGTTGGCGGCTTCTATTTGTTATCGCGCGCGGAAGAATTTCCTTGTTTATTAGAACCAGACGACTTATCTGGTGCCAATGATGATGAAAATTTTGATGAGTTCCGTGACACACAGACCAAAATAGAGTCGCAAGAAGTGATAATTGGCCGCGCGGTTTTAAAGAACCTAAATCTACCTACTGAAGTCAATGAAGCAGTCGAAGCCATGTGGTATGGACTGCACGCGATGCCACCAGAAACTCTAGGAGATACCTTACTCCTAGCAAACGACTTGGCAAAAACGGTCTCCCCCTTAGACACACGCACCGACACCGAAAGCAATCGATGTGAATCAGAAATTGATTTTGTAGTGGGTGAAGGTAGCCTGCAAAGTATTCTGGAAGAATCTGAAGATGAAGTGATTACCTTATCCGCTGCACTAATTATTTAACCCAGAATTTCCATTAGGATTTGAGATGATGGCGGATGCACTTTTCGAGGCAGTTTTTACGTGAATGAGGCGAAAATAGCTAGCTATTTGCAACGAAGAACGAAAAAAATGACCGAAAATGCGCCGCCAGCGCTCAAATAGCGTCGAAGACGCGCCCAATGAAAAATCTGGGTTTAAGCCTAATGCCACCACGATTCGAAAGTAAAAAAGGGCACCAGACTATTCTGGTGCCCTTTTGTTTTTATACCTTCAAAACTTAACTTTGCAACGCACTCTTAATCTGTTGTAAGGACATAGGGTCTTCGATTGTCGTCAAATCTCCCGCATCGCGTCCTTCGCAAACGGCTTGAATCGAACGGCGTAATAATTTCCCTGAACGCGTCTTCGGCAGCATCCCTACAAAATAGACACGCGCTGGTCGGGCTACCGCACCTAGCTGCTTATCAACCACAGCCATGACTTCGGTTTCCAAAATTTTTGCTAACTCAGGTGTCGCAGCGCGTTCTGGATTTTTGATAATCGCAAACGCTACCGCGACCTGCCCTTTCAATTTGTCTTCTATACCAACCACAGCGACTTCAGAAATCTGCGGATGACTGGAAATACTTTCTTCGATTTCGCGAGTACCAAGGCGATGTCCGGCGACATTGATAACGTCATCGGTACGTCCTAGGATAAAGTAATAACCATCAGCATCACGGATTCCCCAGTCGAAAGTCGAGTACAACTGCTCTTGAGGAAAATTTGACCAATAGGTTTGTACAAAGCGCGCATCGTCACCGTAAATAGTTTGCATGCAACCCGGCGGTAATGGGCCTTTAATCGCTACCACACCTTTTTCATTTGGCTCGCACACCGCGCCAGTCGATTCATTGATGATGGTGACGTTATAACCGTACATCGCTATGCCTGGGCTGCCGAGACGGGTGTCTTTATGTTCAACACCACGAGCAACCGACAAGATGGGCCAACCGGTTTCGGTTTGCCAGTAATTATCGACAATAGGCACGCCAAGTTCGGTTGCGATCCAATTCGAAGTCGTTTCATCGAGCGGTTCACCCGCCAAATACAAAGCCTTAAGCGAAGAAACATCATATTTCTTCATCAGCTCGACTGGATGCTTCTTCAGCACGCGCACAGCAGTCGGAGCCGAGAACATGCGTGTGACTTTATATTTCTCAACGATGCTCCACCATACGCCAGCATCGGGACGAATTGGTGTGCCTTCGTACATGATGGTCGCCATCCCAGCAATCAAAGGGCCATAGACAATGTAGGAGTGCCCCACAACCCATCCAATATCGGAAGTCGCAAAATAAGTTTCTCCGGGATTGCCGCAGAAAATATTTTTCATCGAAGATGCGAGCGCCACTGCACAACCACCAACATCGCGCTGCACCCCTTTCGGTTTGCCTGTGGTGCCTGATGTGTACAGCACATACGACATTTCATTCGATTCCAGCCACGTCACTGGCACCTGCGATTGCAAATGCTGTTCTCGCAATGCCGTGTAATCGACATCTAGACCATCGACCATGTTCATCGCATCCAGACCACGATTGACTAACAAGACTTTGGCAGGCTTGTGCTCCGCCAACTGAATCGCTTCATCGAGCAAAGGTTTGTAAGGAACAGCCTTACCGCCACGCATCCCAGCGTCGGCAGACACCACCAATACGGGTTTAGCATCATCAATACGGGTTGCTAAACTCTTAGAGGCGAAGCCACCGAACACCACGGAATGCACAGCACCGATGCGAGCACACGCCAACATGGCGAATGCCGCTTCGGCAATCATGGGCATATAGATGAGAACTCTATCGCCCTTCTTGACGCCGAGATCCAACATGATTGCTGCCATGCGTTGTACTTCCACATGCAGTTGGGCAAAGCTGTAAGTTTTCTCGGCATTGGTTTCAGTCGAAATGGCGATCAGTGCCGCCTTATCCGACTGTGTCTCCAACCAACGATCAATCGCGTTATAACAAAGATTGGTTTCACCACCGACAAACCATTTGGCAAATGGTGGTTTGCTGTGGTCGAGTACTTGGGTATAGGGTTTGTGCCAGCTGATGAGTTGGGCTTGTTGATCCCAAAAGCTGGTTGGGTCTTGAATTGAGGCTTGATAAAAATCTTGGTAGTTCATGGTGTCTCCAGTTTTTATAGCGTTTTGGTTTGAATTCTTTTTGGCGCGTAGTTGATTGTTTTTGATTGTTATTGGTTTTGCTTATTTGCCGTTTGTACTAGATCAAGTTCGTGCTTTGATTCCTCTGTGTCTCTTTAACTTTTACGGTTCAACCGTGTTCTCTGGCCGGGTGTGGCCCGGCGGCCAATTACCTTTTTTGCTTCGCCAAAAAAGGTAATCCAAAAAAGGCGACCACGCTGCCACTGGCCTTCGGCTTCCCAATTGTGCGGGACAAAAAATGGGAAAGCTTCGAAACTCGCTTCCCTTGCAGGGCGCATCTTCGCTTGCAAGCGAAGACCGTACGCAGGCGATGTGCATGCACATCGAAACCCCTGCTAAACCTCAAACAACGAAGCTTTCTTTGTCCATTTTCTGTCCCGCACAATTGGCAGTGTCAGAAGTGGATGAGGATCAAAAACAACGGCAATAACAAAACAATCAGTCACAACGGTCATTCATTTTTCTATTACCAGCTGTAGGTCGTTGTTTTTGACTTTGTTTTTGACCTACCCCCGTTTGAGACGATGTAATTTGTGCTTCACAGAAAATGGATAAGAAAGTGTTGTTGTCTGAGCGTAGCGAGTTTCAACACTTTCCCATTTTTTGTGACGCACAAATTATGCTGAAGCGTAGCGTAAGCACCCGCAGGGCAAGTCTACGGTCGCCTTTCTTTTGCTTACTTTTTCTTTGGCGAAGCAAAGAAAAGTAAGTAGCTGTCGGGCTACCCCCGACCTACAGGCTTTCGATCCACCCAGACCTACGGCACTAAAGTCAAACCTAAACAGCTCTTCGGTTCATCGCCACTTCACTCGCCCGCACCCAATAAAACAAATACATCATCACCAATTTCGTCACTGCACTGACACTGGCCAACAACAGCAAAGGCCAACCATCTTTGAAGCCCAACATCAATCCCAAGAAAATGGAACTTAGGTCCATCGCAAAAATAAACTGGCTCATCCGAATAGATACTGCACCAGTGCTACCTGAGGCAAGTATCAAACGAATCTGATGCGCATACGCTTGCGCTAAGAGAATCGTAATCGTCACGATCAAGACCTGCGAAATTGCACGACCTTGATCGACCATCAACGGTCCATGCAACATTGCCAGGCTCAAACCTATTAACCCCAACAACAGCATCAAACTAGCAAACCAGAACACTGCTTTTGCGTTACTACTGCGTCGATCACGCCAGATTTCGTATAGCAACACCATCACCAAAATTGCCGCAATCAATCGTGGCCAAACGATGAAATGATTGAACGGTTTAATTGAATAGCCATAGACAAAGAAGGACCAATAAGCCAAGTAACTCACGCTAAACTGGTTGAGGGAAAGAATGGCGGTCGCACTTCCTTCCCCTACCCCTTCCTGCTTTCGATGCCATACTTTTTTCACCTGCGACCATATGCCCCACAAACTCGCAATGATCAACAGAGAATTTAAACTACCCGCAATTTCTAACCACATGTACTCGCCTCAATCAAAAGCAATTGCCCGGGACTCTCACAAACCCCTCCATCAAAACCCGAGCACTCCGACTCATACTAGCCTTAGTTACATTCCACTCACCTTCCACCAACTGCGCCTCAGCCCCAACGCGCAAGGTGCCAGAGGGATGGCCAAACCGCACAACAGAACGAGCGCCACCACCCGCAGCCAAACTCACTAAAGTGCCTGGAATGGCCGCCGCAGTGCCAATCGCAACCGCCGCAGTCCCCATCATCGCGTGATGCAATTTACCCATAGACATGGCCCGTACACACAAATCAATTTCACTCGCATGAACCTGTTTTCCACTCGAAGAAACATAGTCCAAAGGCTTAGAGACAAAAGCAACTTTCGGTGTATGTTGACGTTTTGCAGCCTCATCGATGTGTTTAATCAACCCCATGCGCACAGCACCATAAGCACGAATGGTTTCGAACTTAGCTAAGGCGGTGGCATCGCTATTGATTGCATCTTGTAACTCAATGCCTGTGTAGCCAATTTCTTCGGCGTTGACAAAGATAGTTGGAATACCAGCATTGATCATGGTCGCTTTCAAGCTGCCTACACCTGGCACTTCGAGATCATCAACCAAATTCCCGGTTGGGAACATAGAACCGCCTGCGCCCTCTTCTTCAGCGGCAGGATTCATAAATTCGAGTTGTACTTCGGCGGCAGGAAAAGTCACACCATCAAGTTCGAAGTCGCCAGTCTCTTGTACTTCTCCGTTCGTCATCGGCACGTGCGCAATAATCGTTTTACCGATATTCGCTTGCCAGATGCGAACTACCGCGATACCGTTTTGTGGGGCGTTGTCGACCAAGCCCATGCTGATCGCGCAAGAACCTACAGCCGCAGATAAATTGCCGCAGTTGCCACT
>CAUPNA010000024.1:0-34253 GCA_963512475.1 uncultured Undibacterium sp. | reverse complement strand
TACCTGCATCGGGCAGCAATAAACCTTCGACCATTTTTAGAGTGGTGTATAAACCGGCACCATTTGGCCCTAATAGCGCGAAGAACTCACCACGTCTAACTTTAAGATCAATTTGATCAACGGCGGGGCGGCCAAAGCTTTTACTAAGTCCGGTCAATTGCAGAGCGTATTTTTGATCGTTAGAAGCTGGAGATGTATCGTTTGGCATGTTGGGCTTTAGTCAGGTCCGGGTAAACAATTAGCAATTGCTAATCATATTAATCCTGCTGCCGAAAAGATAGCTATTTCGTGACTATTCTGTCCCTAAGAGGAACAAAAAAAGTTCAACAATGTTGAATTGCATGCCGCAGAGATGAATTTTTATATCGCCAAACGGAATGCGGTGTAAATATCCCGCGACCAAGTGACATTGCGCCGCCCGCTGACCAAACGTGCAAAGTCTTTCAACATGTGCCAGCGCGCATTGCCATCTGGGTAGCAATTGACGTAATGACGTTTATTTTTTTTGCCCGAGCGCCACGGAGTCGAAATTAAGGTGCTGGCGTGAGCATGGCCTATTTGCTTAAGGCTAGGCAAATAATGTTGAGTGTAAACCGGATCAAAATAAGGTGTATCTGCTTGCACACCACCATACACAAAAGGCACATTCGCTGCCATCGCAATAATATGTTTGATCGGCATGGTTCTGAGGCTTTCCAGCTCTGGTGAGCATTGCGCATTATTCGATAAAACTAAAAGCGGTTGATCTTTCTGTCGCGCCAGATAGATGTGAATATTGCTGCCAAAGTGAGAGAACGGCTGATCGACAAATTCCCCAAACATGGTTTCCAAGGTGGCGATCAAGGGCGCTGTAGAGCTAAATGCGGAGCGACCGAGTAGTAATTTGCTGATCGCATGCATGCCAGAAAACCAATGTGCGTGGTGTTGGCGACGGAAAATCTGCTCAGTTTTTGGATGGCACAAATCGTCTATGCTGATACGGTTTTGTGCTGTGCTAAATGCCATAAAACCAAACAAGGCAAAAACCGATCCTGAGAACGCGTGGATCGCATCAAAGTTATGCAGTCGTTCTATGCCGATCGCATTTAAAACAATGTATTGACGCGTCAATCCCGGTCCGGTGCTATCGAGCAGCAAGCAAGTTTCCTGCGCTTCGTGTGCGGCAAAGTGCTGCTCAATTTCTGCATGAACTCTGTGCTTGAGCGCGATCTGTGTTTGAGACAAATGCATGATGTTTCCTTTCGCAATGGCTGCTTGCTGCTTGATAGCGCTTGTACCTTGCTCAAGCTCAGTCTGCTATCGCTTTTGAGCTGGCGGCTTGTTTGCTTTGTCGTGGCAAGACGGTTTTGTTATCTTGCGGTGGCGTTTTGATGTTGCTTGCCATATTGGCTGTTGAGGTAGCGCTGACAGGATATTGCGCGACTAACTCATAAAAATCGGTAAGCGGGCCGCGTTTAATCTCGTTATCCGCGATCACTGCAGGTTTTTTGTCACTGGTGTTGACCGTTTGAGCAGAGGCGTTTTGATTCAAACCGCTGAGTGAAATTAGCAGGAGTAATATGTATTTTTTCATGAGTATATTTTTAGGAAATAGTTGAATAGGGTAGTAACGTGACCTAAACCAAACAACTTGCAAAATGAAAGTCACTCAATCATGGTACTTTATATACTTTCAAAATGCAAGCGTGTAAAATGAAGTTCTTTCTTCTTCAGTTAAAAGCAATTAAATAATGATTAAATCATCACAACAAGCTTGCCCAGTCTTTCGTACTGCCAGTTTGATTGGGGATGAATGGTTTCTTTTGATCTTACGAGAACTGTTCAAACGCTCTCACAAATTCGATGAGTTACAAAAAAACACGGGAGCCGCCACCAACATTTTGACCAGTCGGCTAAAGCGTATGATGGAAGTAGGCATCGTCATGAAAACGCCGTATCAGGAACGACCTTTGCGTTATAAATACCGTCTTACTGAAGCCGGCTTGGGTTTAATGCCAATTGCTTTAGAAATGATGCTTTACGGTGAGAAATGGATGCCATGTCCAGCACCTATCCCTTTCTTAATAAGGCATCTGAGCTGCGGTGAGATCACTCGCCCAGGGCGAGTATGTACCGTATGTGGAGAGCCACTGGACGTCATGAATATGCGTATGGAGGACAATCCTGCGGCTGTGGTTGAAGAAGCTGAGTTGGGTGTTGATGAACAAGCGCGGAGTTAGAGCTTGGCAGGATGTTGATAAGATTTTTACTGCTGCGATACCGATTTACATAATTCTTTTCTGTTTTAAATTCCCCTCTTCCGTGCGATGGAGAAGGGAGTATCGTCATGGAATCTAAAATCCATATCCGATATGAAACACCAGGTTCTAAAAATGTTTAAGCGCTTCCCGTACACTTAAATTCGATAATTGAGAACGATGTGCGTCAACAAATTCGCGTACTGCTTCAGGTTGCCACCTTGCGTAATCGCGTAGCGCCCAGCCTATGGCTTTGCGTATGAAAAAATCTTCTTCATGCGCCAGTGCTTGAGCGTATCCAAATAGCCGTGTTTGATCTGTTTCCAAGCGCCAGCCTAGTTGATGAATCATGGCGATGCGACGCACCCACATATTGGGATGCTTTACGGCCTCGTCCATATGAAGTTGTGATCCCTGTGCGCGACTGGTGAACAAAATATCATTTGTCACTGAAGCTAAACCATCGACGCTATCCCACCAGGATTTTTCTTGCGCTAAACCCAGCAATAAGCAAAGTTGTGACACATCTACTTTCTTTTTATGTGTCGCCAGCAAATCTATGGCAGCGTATTGATATTCCCGCTGAGGGAGCAACCATAAGGCGCGTACCAATTGTTCCAAATCTGTAAGATTAAAATCGACCTTACCTAGATCTTTGATCAGTGCGCGTCGTAACGGCGTTTTGATACCAAGAAAATCAAACTGGTCGCGCATATAACTGCGCATCGCGTTGGCATTTTCTGCATTCGCCTGTGCGATAAAGGTGGTTTGGATCTGATGGTAATAGGTTTCCACTCGCATGATGGCGCCAACCTTATTCACATTTAAGAACTACTACTACAACTACTACCGCAGGAACTTCCACTGGAGCCACCGTCAGAGCTACTATTTGAGTTGCTACCCGAGTCGGAACAACTATCCGATGAGCCCGACTCCGCACGGTTGCCGGTATTGCAGTCCGTAGAGTTGGAAGGCGAAGTACTCGAAGTACCAAAGTCAGAGCTCGAACTAGTATCACTATTTTGCGCGGCCACGAGAGCTGCTTGCTTGCGCTGATACTGTTCAAGCATAGGTGCGGTGATCAAGCCGATCGCCAATAATTCCAAGGGCATGAACGTCGCGGGAAAGAGTGTGGCACCGGTGCCCTGACCGAGTAAACTCATGTTCTGAAAACCTAATTTATCACCGGCCATGCTATAGCTATAACCACGTGGCATATTCAATCGTTTATCTAAAGTGAATAGCGCAGGCGCGGTATGGCTTAAGGCATCTTTGCCTTCGATACGACGTAATTGAACCAGCGAATTCGCGAGGGCCTCTGCCATCGATCCTTCAGCTTCGGCGTCCATCTGAGTCGCCGCTACATGAGGCATCGTACGTCCAAAATGTTTTCGGCAAAAACTGTCTACGTCAACATCCGTGAAGCGTGCCTGAGGTAAATCTAGCCAGGCATGCCAGACCGAGTCTGCGGCTTTCGATGGGAGGGCACAAGGTCTGTCACCGTGCCTGTCACAATGTTTGACGCAATCAAAAAACATCATCAGGCCTTCCGCCGCACGGATAAAAAAAATGGCATCGTCAGGGATACCAGTAAATTCATCTTTGGCATGCGCCTGCCAATGAGGCAGCAGACTAGCAGGCAGTTCATTCAATACTTTGCGATAAGGCGATTGTCGGATGAAGCGTCTATAGCGTAATTGTTGCAGCCAGTTTTTTAGCATTAATATTGTCTCCTTATCCTCTTACTGAAAGAACCCGGCACATGCTAGTTGGTAGCGCGCCATGCGCACCCTGATTATAGAGCAATCAAAAACATCACGTGAGACAAGACAATGCAAAATAGCTCATGCAAAGCTAAGGGCAAACACACAAGCCAGTATCAGCAACAGGCTACACAGGCCTGCCAGTCAGGACTTGATTCCGAAAATTGAAGTTCCCAGAATTTCGGTGTTTTGCGCGATCAAATGTAGAGCGATCAGGTGTAGAGGCAGTAATACTGCGTTGACTACCTGACCGGAGGTGAAATTGCACAAGCGAACTGGTCGAGACCGCCATAAATGCGGGTAACCAATCCAAGCCAATTACCCGAAATTACGAAATTGCAAATTTGAGAAAAACGCGCCGCGATCCCTCGTTTATGAAGCGCTATCGCTTGAGGATGTTTGCGCACAATCCTTTTCATGAATTTCCTGAGGTGAGTGCAGCAATGAAGCAAAAGGCTTGGCGCAGAGACTACACCTTTCATACCTCAGGACTGGCGTCTTAATGCGCCTTCTTTTGCGCCAACGCACTACCGATACCATGTCGTGCCGGCTCGCTGATGGCTGTGACTGTGCCATCGGGATTAAAACGGATCGCATTGGCTGCACCAATTTCAGAATCACTCTTGTCCACATTCCACTGATGGCCAAAGCGCGCCAATCCAGTCGCCTGTGCACCGCCTATGAAATTGGGTTCGACTTGCGTCACCGCGCTATTTCGTTCCGACATGCGAGGTGCCGCCAGTGCATCTGCCAAATTCATGCCGAGATCGATATGATTGACCAGGGTTTGCAAGACCGTCGTAATAATGGTCGAACCACCCGGACTGCCAACGGTGAAAGCGGGTTTGCCATCCTTCAACGCGATCACTGGTGCGATGCTGCTGCGCGGGCGTTTGCCTGCTTCCGGACTATTCGGATGCGGTGCGCTGAAATCAAAATCCGTCAATTCGTTGTTTAGCAAGAAGCCGTAGCCCGGCACCACCATACCATTCCCACCCCAGTCCTCTATCGTATAAGTATAGGCGACGATATTACCGTCCTTGTCGCTGACGGTTAAATGTGTCGTGTGTTTACTTTCCTCTTTACTCGCCTTGATTACAGGGCTTGCCGAATTAGCGAACAAGCGCGGGCGCAGTGGGTAGCTAGGATCATTTTGAAATGGGAAAGGATCACCAGGCAGTGCATCGCTGCTACGACTTGCTGCCTGATCTAGGCGCAGTTGTTGCGATCTTTGTTTGCTGTACTCTTTACTCAGTAAGCCACTGACCGGTACATCCACATATTCAGGATCGCCGACGTAGGCATTGCGATCAGCAAAGGCCAGACGTGACGCTTCCAGATACAAATGTTCTACCTGCTGGCGTGACATTTTCTTCGTGTCAAAATTCTCTAGTAAATTCAAAGCCAGCCCGATAGTGACACCACCGCTGCTTGGTAATCCTAAGGAATACAAGTCATAGCCACGATAGGTACTGTGAATCGGTTGGCGCAGGCGTACTTCATAGTTGAGCAAATCAGCTTGTGTCATCAGGCCGGGTCGAACTTTCGCGCCACTAACGGTAGGCGGCTGATTCACCGTTTTGAGTAAAGCATCCGCGACAGGACCGCGATAAAAAGTATTGGCACCACCTTGTGCAATGGCCTTATAGGCTTTCGCTAAATCGGGATTTTTGAAATGAAATCCAACGGGCAAGGCTTTACCATTCTGCATATAAAGAGCGCTGCTAGAACTGTACAAAGAAAACTTATGGCTAGCACCCGTATTCAGATGATGAAAAATAGGTGTGATCGCAAAACCGCGTTCTGCAGTCCGAATCGCCGGCGCGAGCACCTGTTTAAACTGCATCGTCCCATAACGTTTTAAAGCCTCATCCCAGCCGCGCACCGTACCTGGAACACCGACCGCTCGGCCGCTGCTAACCGCGTCATCCCACTCTAGCGCTTTACCGTCTTCAATAAATAGATTTGAGGTCACAGAAGCCGGTGCAGTCTCTCTATGATCGAGCGTAATGAATCGCTTTTCCTTGGCCAGATAAATCATCATAAAACCACCGCCACCTATGCCACAGCTAAATGGATCTGTTACACCCAAAGTCGCCGCCGCAGCCACTGCCGCATCAATCGCATTGCCACCTTGATTTAGTATCTGCATGGCAGCCTGCGAGGCTTCTTCGTTGATCGTTGCAACAGCACCGCCTGTACCGGTGGCTACTGGTGTTTTTGTTGTGTGGGTGTTGCGATTAGTAGTGATTGCAAGATTACCCGCCAGCGCAGCTGAGCTTTGCGCGTTGAAGGCGCATAAGAGAACAATTACTAGAGATTTTTTGGTGAGACTCATTACATTTCCTGAGCAAAAAAAACAATCCATACAAGATAGCCGAAGCACCTTCCTTACGTCTGTGTAAACTGGAAAAATTATAAGAAAATTGCTCAATTGGGATTCGATTGTTGCATTTTTGTGGCGCTATGATGTGTGATCGTCAAAAACATAAGTATAGAAAGTTTTCATTGGCAAGGTAGAGATTGGTAAAATGCGAATTAATTATTACACTTTGTGCCCGCCATAGTCAGACCAACCTGCCGCCTTAAGTCGCTAGCAATCATCGCATGAATATAACAACCAGAAATATGACTACAAGCGACTTAACCGAGGTCGCTGAGCTTTTTGATTTGTACCGACAATTCTACGAACAACCCGCGAATCCACAACTCGCTTATGACTTCATCCACGACCGATTTACGCTAGGCGAGTCGGTCATATTAATTGCTGAGAGCGCCGAAGAGGGCCTACTTGGTTTTTGCCAACTCTACCCAACTTTTTGCTCGGTCGAAGCTGCACCTATTTATTCGCTGTACGATCTTTTTGTACTTCCAGAAGCGCGTAAATCTGGCGCGGGTCGGCTATTATTATTGGCGGCAGAAGCCCGAGCCGCGGCCGATGGGAAAGTCAGAATGGATTTGACCACTGCAAAGACTAATTTGCCAGCCCAGTCTTTGTATGAAGCACTGGGCTGGGTGCGAGATGAAGTTTTTTATGGATATAACCGGCAAATACAATTTGATAGTTGAGTGGACAAGGCTGCTCATGTCTTGGTCGATCTTCCTAGTTAGCAGACCATACTCATGCTTCTTCCAACATACTCCCAGTCTCACGATAGCGCGTATGCCAGGCAAAAGCCTTTTCTAATAAATGTGGTGTCTGTCCTCCACGAGCCTGGGCTTCTTTGACATAGGTTTGCAACATGCTGCGATAGGGTTCTGCAACGCAGTTTTGTATGATGCATGGCGCACGTTCACGTGGCGCTAAGCCGCGTAAGTCGGCCAGACCGACTTCGGTGACGATGATATCGACATCGTGTTCGGTATGATCGACATGCGACACCATGGGGACGATGCTGGAAATTTTGCCGCATTTGGCGACGGATTTGGTGGTAAAAATAGAGAGGTAGGCGTTGCGCGCAAAATCACCAGAACCACCTATCCCGTTCATCATGTGTGTGCCACCGATATGGGTGGAATTGACGTTACCGTAGATGTCGACTTCTAATGCCGTATTGATGCCTATGATGCCCAAACGCCGTATCACTTCGGGATGATTGCTGACTTCTTGCGGACGTAGTAACAGTTTATCTTTATAGCACTCGATATGATTAAACACCTCGTCATGCTTTTTGCTGGAAAGCGTGATTGATGAGCCAGAAGCAAAATCGAGTATCCCCGCATCAAATAAATCAAAG
Source organism: uncultured Undibacterium sp. (assembly GCA_963512475.1). Classification (GTDB taxonomy): domain Bacteria; phylum Pseudomonadota; class Gammaproteobacteria; order Burkholderiales; family Burkholderiaceae_D; genus Undibacterium. The sequence goes on along the minus strand of CAUPNA010000024.1, from coordinate 26,516 downwards.
GTGGAATCTTGCAAAACTTCCGAGTACATCGTCAGCTGCCGGAAAGGACCGGCTTTGAACCCGGCCAAAACGGCATTGGCTACCGAGCCTATGCCAGCTTGTAGTGGTAACAATGCATTTGTTAAGCGACCTGCTGCCACTTCATGTTCAAAAAATTTAATTAAGTGCCCGGCGATGGCGTCAGTCTCCGCATCTGGCGGAGCGACGGTGGAAGCGCTGTCTTGTTTGTCAGTGATCACAATGGCGACGATTTTGGCGGGATCGATTTGAATCGCCGTGGTACCAACGCGATCGTGGGCAGACATCACAGGAATAGGATCGCGATGAGGGCGTTTGCCAGGAATAAAAATATCGTGCATGCCTTCTAAGCTTAGAGGCTGGCTCAGATTGATTTCGACAATGACTTTCTCCGCGAGAATGGCAAAGCTGGCGCTGTTGCCGACCGAGGTAGAGGGGATGATCGCACCGGTTTCTGTGATCGCAATCGCTTCGATGATGGCGACATCGATAGGCGCGATTTGACCGGCACGCAGATACTCGACCGTTTCGGATAAATGCTGATCAATGAACATGACTTCGCCACGATTAATGGCGGCTCGCAATACCGGATCTGATTGAAAAGGCATGCGACGTGCAATGACGTGCGCTTCGGTTAAGAGTTTATCGACATCGCCCCCCATAGACGCGCCCGTCATCAGCGTGATTTGAAACGGTGTTAGCAACGCACGTTCCGCGAGAGCCAGCGGCACCATTTTCGCATCACCCGAACGGGTAAAGCCGCTCATGCCCACAGTCATGCCATCTTGTATCCAAACTGCAGCATCGCTGGCGGAGCAGATCAGTTTTCTCAGTCCCTCCATGCGGATGCGATCATGTAGTGCATCGGGCTCGTTTGCTTGCATCGAGAGTTGCCTCGAGTCCTGACCTGTGGAGAGGGACGGCATAGCGGCTTCCTTGAAGATAAATGGCTGTATGAAATGTAGTGGTATTGTACTGTTGTCAGCGCAAGCACGAAGCCAGTACGCCAGCTAATAAATCTGCTATTTCTACAGGTCTTGATTTTTATCGTATCGCATTTCGCGTATTTTCACACTATGATAGAGAAATACCAACTGACGCTATGAATTTCATTCTATCAATCTCATGTCTTATGTCCGACAAACTATTTTAGGCATTTGTCTTAGCCTGATCTTTGGCCATGCTACTGCTCACGATCATGAGCAGGTCGGCGATCAGCCGATTGCGGAATTGCGTTCACCTCTAAGCTCGGCTCTGGTGATGGCCGGTGCTGAAAAAATGTATCGTCAGCGCTTATTAGAAATTGAGCGGGCAGGGCATCTGGATAGAGACGCCGTGTTTCTGACACGAGCCAATCGCTTAACGCAAACCTTGATACGACGAGCGACACAGGATTACCCCGAAACGCGACATTGGGAATGGGAAATCCATAGTAGTACTGAACCAGAAGACAGTGCCTACAGCATGGCGGGTGGCAAAATTTTGCTCAATCAGTTGCAGATAGAGCGCTTAAATTTGAATGATGCGGAATTGGCGATGCTGCTCAGTCACGAAATTGCGCACACAGTGCTGGAACACAATCGGCAAGAATATGAACAAGCTTTAGTCTTATTCCCAGACTGGCGTTTGCGTCGTTTTGAAGAATTGGAAGACGCGGTAGACAACGATGAGATTTTTTTGCGCGCCCTCGCGCCCTTGTGTAAGCGGCAGGAAGAAGAGGCGGACGAGGCAGGTTTGAAATTGGCACAACGTGCAGGTTTTCCACTACGTTCGCTAGTTAATTTTTATAAAAAGCTCAGTCGTAACAGCGCGAATCCAAATTTCGATAGCAAGAGCCACCCGGCACCGGCGCGGCGTTGGATGGCAATGCGTGAATTGGCACTTCAGCTTGGTAAGTAGAGTGACACTTAGCGCACGCATTTAAGAACTTCAGCGCATTTATCCCTATGTACGGCATGCTTTGGCATTAAAAGTGCTTATCTCGACGTTTCCGCTATTCTTAAAATTTAATTCCCGTTAGAATGTTTCCCGATAATAAGCTTGGGTCTGCTATATCTAATTTCTTCCTGAATTTCGCACTTTTTCATTTAATTACCACTATTTTTTGAGAATACTTGCATGACGATAGATCCACGTACCATTCTGGTGGTTTGGGCGGCACTCAATATCTTGTTCGCAGGAATTCTGGCATTGGTTGGTATGCAGGCCGGCAAAGTCCGTGGTGTCTGGCATTGGGCTCTGGGTGATCTCTTGATCGGACTCAGTTTAGGGATTGCCAGCCAAATCACGATGCCACCATCACCGGTAGTGGTTATTTTTGCCTCGTTGATCTTAGGGGTTGGTTGGGGTTTGCTCTACAACGGCATTGAGGCCTTCAAAGGAGGTCGTTGCCGTTATTGGATACCGGTAGTTCTGGCGCTTCTGATGCTGGTTAATAATATGGTTTTTGGCCTTTGGAGTCCCGATCCAAAGATGCGTATAGGCTGTAATTTTTTCTTATTCGCCGTAGTGCATATTGTTTGTGCCCGCGCCTTGTTTGTGCGAATCGCGCAACCACTGCGCACTGCATATTGGCTGGCCGCCGGATCCGTCTCTGTGATCGCCTTGCTAGCTCTGCTACGCCTCATCACGATACTATTTACACCAGATGATTCGGTACGCATGTTCACCGCAACCGGGGTTAATCCCGTTGTGTTTTTTTTCGCCAGCCTAGCGCAGATGTCGATGTCATTTGCTTTCATGCTTTTGATCAATTACACGCTGGCAACTGAATTGAAAGAGCTGGCCTCGACCGATTCTTTGACCGGAATTTTAAATCGCCGCACGATAGAAGTAGAGACCATGCGACAGTTGGCACAGGTCAAACGTAGCGGGGAGAATGTGGCGATCATGATGATCGATGTTGATCACTTCAAGCAAGTTAATGATCGTTTCGGACATCCAGCGGGTGATGAAGTATTGCGCCGATTGACACATCTGATGCGTTCGATCGTGCGTGGTAGTGACTACATCGCGCGTTATGGCGGCGAAGAATTTTGTATTTTGTTACCAGGCACGGGCGAAATCCAGGCAGCGGCACTGGGGGAACGTTTGCGACGTTTATATGCAGAGATGGCGATCGATTGGAACGGTAATGTCTTGAAAAGTACGGTGAGTATAGGCGTCGCTGATTCCCGTCAGGCGGGCGGTGACATGGAGACTTTGATTAAAGCCGTCGATATCGCTTTGTATCAAGCTAAACGCCAAGGTCGCAATGTCGTTGTGCGTTTTTCTGAAGGGGTTGAAGCCCCAACTCGATCAGTTTGATAGTCTAGGATTATCTTCAGACGCCTAGCTCGTTTTAGACGGATGGTCGACACATAATTTGATCTCTGCTGAAGTACTCGGTACGCTACTGGTGTTCAAAACTAACGGCGGCAGCTTCTTATTGATCAAGGGTAAATCGGTAAGCTCAGTGCCATCAGGGCGCACCGCCTGTTGCGCTGATAGCCAATCGCCATTGACTTTCTGTTCCATGCTTGCCTCACCATTTGAGTTGGATAGATTCTTAATCAAGCAGAAATCTTAAAGCTAGACTCAGTTTATGGGGAAACTGAGTCGAGTATCCTTGTTTTAGCTCAAACAACAATCGCAAGCCAGGCGCAGATTAACGTCCAAAAAATTCCGCATGCACCAATTGCAAAGCCAGTTTTTTATCGTCTTGATGCACCAGCATATAAGCCGCAACTTCACTGGCACCAGCGGCCGCCAAATTGACACGTACGCCTCCCGCCAACGCTGCTGATAAGGCGCGGCTGGCGATAGCGCTGCCCACATCTGAGGCGTGTAAGACACCATCACCGACCACCGCTACAATCGCAACTTGGTCGTCTTTGGACACTTCGACTACACCCGCCAGATGGTGTTCTGCTACCGCAGCATACGCAGCCTCCAAATGATCGCGTGCCAGCAAAATATTAATCGCTGTTTGTGCGGTGAGCACACTCTTGATATTGATGTCGTGCTGATCCAGCGTATTTGTTACCTGCGCTAAAATGCCCGGTTTAAAGCCAACACCTGGACCATGTAACTTGAGTATCGCCACATCCTCGGTTGCGCTGACGCTTTTCACCACATCGCGTGTGACGGTGCGCTCGGCGTTGATGATGGTGTAAGGCTGCAAACCGCGTTCTGGTTTGGTGATATTCAAAATGCGAATGGAAATATCTTGATCGAATAAAGGTTCGACGGTGCGTGGATGCAAAATCTTGGCGCCGAAGTAGGATAATTCCGCTGCTTCGAGATAATTTAGTTGGGCAATCGAACGCGGTGCGCTGACTGAGCCGGGGTCGGCGCTTAAGAAGCCGTCAACATCTTTCCACACGTCGAGGGATTCTGCGCCTATGCAGCGGGCGATGGAGGCGGCCGAATAATCCGATCCACCGCGTCCAAACAAAGTCGTTTTGCCATCGCGGTCAACACCGTAGAAACCCGGCACCACGATGATCTCATCACCGCTTAAAGCTTGTGCTACCGAGCTGGTACTGGCAGCAAAATCACAGGCCGAATTACCGAACACGCCGTCGGTGATTAAACCGATATCTTCCGGCAAGGCTTCACGTGCCTTGATGCCGCGACTCAGTAACACTTCTGTTAACAACAAACTGGACAGGCGTTCGCCATAACTTAAAATCGCGTCGTTCACAAAGGTAGGCACATCGCCTATGCAATGAATACCCGTTAAGTAGCGCTCCAATTGATCAAGCCGGACACCCAAGGCTTTTTCAGTGCGCGCTCTGTGTTCTACATCCTTAATATTCGCTTCTAATATTTCTTTTTTTAAGGTACGCAGGGTTTGCGTGTAGTCGCGGCTATCTGCCAATGCGGCTTTGGTACCCGCACCTTCTTTTGCACTTTGTACACAAGCGATCAGCGCATTGGTGATGCCGTAAAATGCCGACACGACCAAGACCAGAGGGCGATTATAGGTTTGCACTACATTGATGACGCGATCAATATCTTGTGGTTGGCGCAAGTTGGAACCACCAAATTTGACGACAATTTTCTTCATAGCATGTTTCCTGTAGCGTTCTATTATTGTAATGTTGCGGCTAAAACCACCCGTGCTCGGGCGTAGTTTGCCATGCGCATGGCTTGTTCTGGACTAGCCGCCATATTCCCCACGACTTGTGCGTGTTCTTCTACATCGGCTCGTTTTACCCGCGCCGCCAATGGCATTTGTATGACGCGTTGTATGTAATCGTCGTAAGTTTCGTCAGGGCGTCCAGTTAGGATCTCGACGGCTTGTACGATGTCGCTGGCAAATCCTATCTCCAATAGCTGCTGTGCATGCATACCGCCATCTTCGATCACGTCGTGCAGCATTGCGACTTGACGTTCGTCGTCGGCCTGCAAGCGCAGCATGACTCGCATACTGTGCAATACTTCTGGATCACCATCTTCGCCAATACGACCAGCGTGGGCACGTGCCGCTGTTTCTATGGCTATTGCGAGTGTGGACATGTTTATTCTTTCTGTAGTGGTGGCGATTTTTTTACTAATGTTGTAGCCCAATGTTTCGCCCAATTTGAATGCAAATTAGTCCGATATTGTAATCTGAATGGAATGCTTAGGAATAGGCGGTCGCATCAATTGATGCAGGACAATCGTGAAGGTATTGTGAATCGTACTAAATGCAAAAGAGCTAACCGCAGAGGCGCAGAGAGCGCAGAGAAAGGCAAAAGCCAAATTTTCTCTGCGTTCTCTGCGCCTCTGCGGCGAGGTTCTATTGCGATACTTGACGATGTAATTGCTATGCAATTATTGCATCGATAAAAGCAAGAACGTCCATCAAACTGCTTGTTTGATGGACGTTCGCTTATTACTTACTACTTATGGTCTTATGCTCGATTTTGCCAAAACCGCTTTACAGTAGGGAATCACTTATTCAACAAAACCGGCTCACCAAAACCCAACTCCTTCATGCGTGGTAACTGAGTTTTTGCATCGCCAACAACCAGCCAGAACATCTTGTTTGGATCGAGATATTTCTGTGACAAAGACTTGATTTGTTCGACGGTCATCGCCTTCACAATTTGCTCTCTGTCTTTGACATAGTTGGGTGTCCAGCCATATTTGCTGATGTTCTCCAGCATACCGAGTTTTGCATTTGAGGTTTCGAAAGCGCGTGCATTACTCTTAATCAGGAAACTCTTGGTGGTTTCGAGGTCGGCATCAGAATAAGTCATGGCGTAATCTTGCAAGATTTGTTTGACCAATTGCGCTGATTCTAAAGTCACGTTGGTACGCACGCCGCTGCTAATACTGAAATCACCCGTGTTCTTACTGCCAGAGAAACCAGAGCGAATGCCGTAGGTGTAGCCTTTGCCTTCACGCAGTTGCTGGGTCAAGCGTGATGCGAAGCCGCCACCGCCCAAGATGTAATTCATTGCCGTGGCCGCGTAGTAGTCTTTATCGGTTGCTGCTAATGCCAGATAGCCGATTTGTAATACGGATTGTTTGGCATCTGGCACATCGACGAAATAGACCTTAGCGCTGCTTGCTCCTGCATTAACTGCTGCAGGCGCTGGCATATCCACTTTTTTGGTTTTCCATTTTTTGTTCAAATCGCTGAGCGATGCGCTAACACCGGCTTTTTCTAAAGCACCTACGACATGCATCCTAGCCACAGAAGGTGACAAATTCTTAGCGTAATACGCTTTCAAATCGTCCAGCGTAATGGCGTTAATGCTGTCCGCACTGCCCAGAATATTGCGGGAACGGATATTGTTTTCACCATACAGCAATTTGCTATAAGCGTTGCCTGCAATTGCATTTGGGTTGGCTTCTTGTTGGCGAATTTGGCTGATGACGCTTTGTTTGAGTAAGCCAAATTCTTTTTCATCCCAACGTGGCTCTAACAAAATTTCTTCTAACAAGGCGATAGTCGCTTGGTAATTACGTGCCAGTGTGTTGACCGTGATGCGTACATCTTCTGTGCGCGCTGAGACGATGATAGAAGCGCCCAATTGTTGAATCGCTTCTTCCAATTCTTGTGGTGTCTTTTTGGCTGTGCCTTGCGTCATCATGCGCGCCATCAAATTAGCAACGCCTACTTTGTTGATGTCTTCTAACAGTAGACCGCCATCGATGATGATGTCAAATTGCATGAGCGGCACTTCATCATTTTGTATGCCATAAACCTGCATGCCATTGGCTAGTTTGTTGTTCCAGACTTTAGGAATTTTTACCTCAGCCGCAGCACCATATGCGGGTTCTTTATCGCGGGCGATTTTTGATGGTGTCTTGGTATAGGTAGCATTGATGTTAGGATCAACAGCAGCCTCTGCGCCTTGCACAATTTTTTCTTCCGCAACTTCGGCTTTTGCTGAGCCGCTCAAAGCCAGATTCAGCTTGCCTTTAGGGACAAAACTGGTCGCCACATAATTTTTACCCTTCACATATTTTTCGTACACGCGCATTACATCGGCAGGCGTGACGGCCAAAATATTCTTGATGTCTTGTTCGACGTAGCCAGGATTACCCGTCAGGTAATTGTATTCGGCGAGCTGGGAAGATTTGCCCAAGACGCTGGACAGGGAATTGTAGAACTGTGTCTCTTGCCCGGCCTTGATACGATTCAAATCTTTTTCTGAGATGCCGGTCTTTTCAAACAGCGCAAAGGCGTCGTTCACCGCGCTTGCCACTTCATCCAAAGATTTACCATCGAAGGCACGCACGCTAAGCATGAATTGGCCTGCCACTTCGGAAGTGCGGTTGCCTATGCCGACGTTAGAAGTGAGTTTTTTATCTTCTACTAATACTTTGTAGAACGGCGCTTTCTTGCCGCGTGACAGATATTCACTCAGTACGTCGAGCGCATAAGAATCCGCATGTAATTGCTCTACCGCAGGCCACACCATGGTCAGTGCTGGTACTCGGGCGAAATTATCTTCGTGATACAGCTTCACGGTTTCTTTGACAAAGCCTGCGCGTTTGGCGAGTGGTTTGACTTCTTCACCACGTTTGATTTCGCCGAAGTATTTCTCTACCCACTGTTTCGCCTGCGTCGTATCAAAATCACCGGCAATCACCAGCGTCACATTGTTAGGCACATACCAGCGACGGAAGAATTCTTTCACATCATCCACGGTGGCATTCTGCAAATCTTCCAGCGAGCCTATCACTTGCCAATTATAAGGATGATCTGTCGGATATAAGGCTTTGTCGATCACGTAGGACGTATGTCCATACGGATTGTTATCGACGCTTTGACGCTTCTCATTTTTAACGACTTGTTTTTCTTTTGCCAGCACTTGATCTGTCACGGTATTGATAAACCAACCTAGTTTATCCGCCTCGGCCCAAATCATTTTTTCCAAGGCATCTTTAGGTACCGTTTGCAGATAATTAGTGCGGTCCCGTGAAGTGGACCCATTCGCACCCGAGCCGCCTATGCGCGCTGTCATTTTATCCAGACCGCCTTTACCGAGATTTTCGGATTCTAAGAATAAGAGATGTTCAAACAAATGGGCAAAGCCAGTACGACCGGCTTTTTCGCGGGCAGAGCCGACATGGGCTGTTAAATTGACCGCAACGACAGGATCAGATCTGTCCACATGGAAAATTACTTCTAGACCATTCGCCAAAGTGAATTTTTGATAGTCGACTTTCAGAGCGGCTTTCGCTTTACCCTTGGATGGCGCGGCTTGTGGTGTCTTGGCAGGTGATTTGGGGGCATCTTGTGCCAGCGTGGTACTCAGGGGCAATAAGCAGCTGGCTGCCAGAACCAGTGTAGATGAAACAGCTCTTGAAGCGACTTTCATAGGTTTTCCTTTTTTCGTTTTTGATTATTGTTGCGTGAAATGACGGTAGATCTAATTTGTCTTTGCTGTGGTCGCTGCATCAGCAACAGCCGCAGAATAGTGGCTGAAGTATTCCCTAATCAAGCTTATTTCACAAGTAAATTAAAAATGCTTGTGGTCGTACCACGCAGCCATGAAGTAGGCATTGCTAGTATCAAGGACTGATAAAAAAGAGGAAAGTTCCAATGCAGCCTTGGTGCCGACTGAAAATTGAATCGGCATTAAACAAGTTTAGACTTAGTTGCGCCTGTTTATAGTGGCTTGGCATCTATGACGCACAGATGGCCAGCGCAGGCGCGAAGTGTCGGAGCGGGAATGTAATGACTTGTTAGACAGTTGTTCAAAGTATTATTGTTCGTGAAGAATTTTCAAAATACGGTTATAGATTATTTCGGATAACATCCATGAGTCTCCGCCGCTTGTATTTACGAATTGAATAACGACTGTATCAATCTCTTTGTGATAACGAGCAATACTCGAATAGCCCCCTAATAAGCCAGTATGTTCGTATGTATAAATGGAAGAATAAATAGCTTGTTCGTTAGAGTTTAATAACGAACCATCATGTAAGGCTCGTAAAAATATTCCGACGTCCTGTGCTGTTGCAAGCATTGAACCACCAGGGCTCACAAAATTTTGTGCCTTTAGATCCCCGTCATATCCGATGTAGTAGCCGCTGGCAACGTCTCCTATATCAACTTCTCTCAGCAAACTATAAGTGTGCTTTAGATTGAGGGGCCGAAGAATTTCATTTTTTACATATTGATGATGGCTGTATCCCAAGGCTTTATCAAGAATAAGGCCAATTAGCAAGTAATTTGTATTGGAGTAACGATAACTTTCATCTGGCCTAAATTCGGCAGGCTTATCAAGTGCGAACTCCAAAACCTCCACGGGTTCTGTTGGTAAATTAGCCCAAGGAAACTTGGGGTCGTCAATGAAATTAGGGATTCCGCTCCTATGTTGTAGCATCATTCGCAAAGTAATTTTGTTTGCGTTTTTAATTCTATCTACAAACTCTGGTAAGTAATCAGCAAGGGTTTTATCCAGTGACAATTGCTTTTTGCTGACTAATTTTGCGGCAGCGGTGGCGATGTACAATTTGCTAATGCTGGCAATTTTGAACAAAGAATGTGGGTCGGCAGGAATCTTATTCTCCCTGTTTTTCCAGCCTGATGAAAAAAACTCAGGTGCTTTCCCTTTTCTTTCTACATAAACAACAATACCGTCTAGATTGAAATTAATTGCATCGTTGACCTGCGCTTGGACTGATTTCGGCAATGGTTTTAAGTAGGCGTAGCCTGCTAACCAAGGTGTGAATATGAAGATGCAGACTATCGAAATAATCGAAATAATGATGCTGATAATTAGACGTGCTGATTTCATTTTCTACGCACAATCTTCGTCTATCTGCGCAGTCTAATCTACTTATAAAACGGTTCCACCGTACCTTTAACTTTAATCATCATAGGCATACCTTTACGATCTAAGGTCTTGCCTGCTGGTACAGTAATCCAGCCTTCGCTGATGCAGTATTCTTCTACGCTTAAACGTTCTTTGCCGTTGAGCATAATGCCGACATCGTGATTAAAGATTTCAGCGACATAGAACTTGCTGCGAGGATCGACTGAGAGACGATCTGGAAATGCTGGTTTTGTGGTGTCGCTCATGATGGGTTCCTAAAAATATGAAAACTCGCTAGCCAAGACAGGTCAAGCGTCAAAGTCGCTAGTTTATCGGTTTTTGTACTGGAATTGTTTGTTCAAGCGTAGCAGTTTGCCTGTTGAGCGCGCTTAGTTCGCGTAATCGCTGATGTACTTCATCCTCGGTGTCGAGTTTGATTTGCTGTTTTGCTCGTAAATAATGATCGGTAAACACGTCCAGATAGGCTGCTAGTGTCTGCGCGGCTAGCGTGTCGCCCGCCAATGCCAAACAGATGGCGGCGACTTCCGACGTGCATAAATGATCGTCACGGCGCGAACGGCGTAAGCGATAGCGTGAAACTTGATCGGGAGCCAGGCTTAAGACAGGAAATTGATTGAGGTAAGGGCTTTTATTAAAAATCTTGCGCGCTTCCGGCCAGGTGGCATCCAATAATATGAATAAAGGTCGCTTGGCGACAGCGGTTTTATGGCCGTGTTCCGAGGACAATTCTGGCATCTGATCGGGTATTAATTCGCTGACCACCCGTTCAGGGGCAACGAACTCACCGGGAAACACCACATACGGCTGCCATTGCGGATCGGCTAGTAATGCTAGTAACGCAGGCTCTACCGTCGTACGTGCCCAGCCAAATGCGGTGGTTTCGGGAATGACATCGGCAATCAGCCAGCCGGTATTGCTGGGCTTGAGCGTTTCATGCTCTGCCATCAATAGGCAAATTCCTGCGCGGCTCGGGACGATGGTACGGAAATCACAAAAGCAGTGACTTAAAATCAAGCGACATCCGGCGCAACGCTCGCCATGTGGCCCGCCTCTGGCCAAGAAGGGGCGGGTACTGCGTTCAAGACGAGCGGAGCGTAAGCGAGATACGGCGTGCGGTGGAGGGAGGAAATTCATTTAAAACCTAAATCGAGACAGTGACGGCATGGTTTTTTCTGCGCATGCCGCCTTTTGAAATGTCTATATGCGCTGCTTAGCTACTTAGCTACTTATTTTGCAGAGAATTTTGCATAGTAAGCCACGACGGCGGGATGTTCAGCGATGCGTTTCATATGTACATTGAGTGCTGGAGCAGTCTTTTCTACCAGATCAGTGGGTACATGATCGAGACGACCTGCATTCAAAGTACGCACGTCGATAAATACTTTTAGATCCGCAACGGTCAAACGATGGTCCGCAAAATAGTCACCGCCATTGGCCAGTAATTTCTTCTCTAACCAGGCCAGATAGACAGGTATAGAGCCATTCACCAAAGCCAGACGTGCCGCTTTTTGTTCTTCGCCCGTCATGCGGAAAGTCGGTCCCAATTTGACGCCCGCTTCTTCCACCACATACATGACTTCATCACACAACAAAGCCTGATAAGCGTCATTTGGGTAGAGACCAGCCAGTTTGCCGGCATAACGCAACATAGAATCGCATTGCGTAATTTGCACACCGTCGACTTCTAAAACGGGAACCTGACCAAACGGTGTGTTTTTGCGCACGTCAGCAAACTCTGGATACGCAAAGCGATGGTCATCAAATGCGACGCCACCAATGGCTAAAGCCAGACGTACCGGCTCGCCGCGGCCACCGTGGAAGTCGAAATAAGTAATTTTAAGTTGAGGCATGATGTTTTCCTGTGGGAGTTAGCGCGGTTTTTTGCGCGGAGAATAAGGAGAAATCGTATAGCGCCGAGCATGATATCACGCCGCGTTTTTCTCTTCAGGAGCATGCCGTCTTGTGTTTTTGTTTGTGAAACTGAAATAGAAACCGCGTTGCTATCAATTCGCATAAATTGCAGCAACGCGGTATAGGCCTCTTTATATTCGACTTACGTCGCCCAAGTTCACTTAAGTTGATGGACTATTTTGGCATAAACTGCTCGCTACCAATGATCCCCAATGACTTGATGCCACGGTTTTGCGCTGATGCTAGTACACCCACGACATTTTTATAGGCGGCGAGGCGATGGGCGAGTAATTGTATCTCTGGCTGTAGCGTCAGCTTTGCGATAGCGTCGAATTTACTGTCGAGTTGCGAGCGATCCACGACTTCGCCATTCCAGCTTAGCGTACCGTCGAAGTCGACATCCACACGCACGATCTTCGGTTTCGCGCATTCGCCTATACAGGTGCTGGGCATATTCAGCGTCACAGCATTGTTGGCGATAGGTAAGGTCATGATGAACATGATGATGAGCACCAGCAAGACATCAATCATGGGTGTCATATTCATGTCCATCATCGGTTCTGATGTTGTTGTGCTTGCAGCGGCAGAATTATTTGGTGCGAGTTGGTGTTTGCTAAGTTCCATGACAATATCCTTTCGACTGTTTTGTTGAGAAATCAGACAAAGTACAAATACTTATGGATACAGCGGTTGTGCTTACGCTAGTGCTAATTGATGGTGAATGCTGTTGGAAGCTAAGCTAGGCTAATGATAGAAGCGAAGAATTTCGCAAAGAAAGTTTTGAATAAAAGAAATGAACCTCCTTGCTCTCAATATGGACGATGCGCATGCAGAATTCAAGGACGAATTTGCTTTACACAAAAATGAGCGGCTTAGCGACTGCTGAAGTAGTCTTAGAACAGGCCTGCGAACTGGCCACAGCAGTTCGCAGCAAGGAGTACTAGTTACTTAGTTGTCGTGGCGAATGTAGCGCACCAAGTGACGCCAGCGAGTTACCCAAATGAACAAGCCAATGAGCTATGCCAACAAGTCACGCATATCATCCGCATGCTCTTCTTCCATCGCCATAATGCCGACCAGCATATGTCGCGTGGTTGGATCGGTTTCACCTATTTGTTCTATCATCTGGCGATAGGACTCGATGGCGACTCGTTCAGCGATCAAATTGGCTTTGATCATCGCTTGAATATTCTCAGCGTCGTCGTACTCGGCATGACTCCGTGAGATCAATGTCGCAGGATTGAAGTCCGGTTTACCATTGAGCTGCACGATACGCTCCGCTAACAAGTCCGCATGCGCTTGCTCTTCTGTGGCATGTTGTAGAAACTCCGCTTTAATAGGGCCATTTTGCAGACCGCTTGCGGTGTAATAGTGACATTTGTAACGCAAGACACAAACTAGTTCTGTCGCCAGTGCGGCATTCAGCATCGCAATGACTAGTTTGCGATCACCTTGATAACCTGCTGTGACCGCGCCATCATCAATATTCTTAGCGGCAGCGCGTAAGGCATCGGTGTCTATCCCTTTGTGTACAGTGTTATTGAGATCATGCATGGTGTTCTTTCGATGAGAGAGGGTAAAAGTGTGATGAAGCAGCGGCATCAATTCGGCATGCTTCGATGAACTACAGGGTCTGATTAAACTGCGTGTTTTCTGACCCACGCCACATAAGAATCCATCCAAGTTTGGATAAACTTTTTACTGCCTGGATTGACCTTACCGTCTTCGTCAAAAAAACCTTCAATCGAGTGGATGAAGGCTTCCGGTTGTCCTAGCGTAGGTACATCCAGATAAGCCAAAATATTGCGTAAATGTTGTTGTGCTAAAGCAGTGCCAATTGCGCCGATGGACACACCTATAACGCCCGCAGGTTTGCCTTTCCAAGCACTCTCACCATAAGGGCGTGAAGCATGGTCAATCGCATTTTTGAGTACACCAGGAATCGAGCGATTGTATTCGGGCGTTACAAACAGTAAACCCTGTGATGCCGTGATATCGGCTTTCAATCGTTTCACCGGCTCCGGGGGATGGGCATCATCATCTTGGTTGTATAGAGGTAAATCGCCAATATTTATCTGTTTAAAAATGAAATCCAATGGCGCCATTTCTGCCATGGCGTCCGCTAGTTTGCGGTTAAGTGAGGCTTCGCGAAGACTACCTACGATGACAGCGATATGATATTGATGCATGACGATACCCTATAAATTGTTCAACTTTGTTTAACTTTGCTCAACTAAGTTCTAACGAATGCCCGCTTACTTTTCTTTCTTTGCCGGCTCTATGCGCTGGCTATTTTGGTGATCAGCACCTGCATCGACCATTTCTGGTGCGACCTCAATTCGCGTAATACCTGAGTTCACTGAAATTGGATCGCTGGATGGAAAACTCATCTCTAAAGCATCGTCAAGCAGGCTTTCTTTCGCGTTTTCTTTGACCTCTTTTTGACTTGGCTCGATTGCTAACTCAATGCGTGAACCAGGCTTGGTTTTAGAAGTAACAGTCGCGAAATCAAAGGCTTTATCTCGGCTCTCAAACGTGCCTAACGGGGTCTGCGTGCCCGTTTCGTTGACTTCCCATTGGGTTTCGCTGACTTGTCGTATTTGTATAAGAACACCATTCTTCTGATCAATTTCCATGCTCGTTTCCTTATTGCCTGTTCAATAGCGAGAGGACAGCATGCGCCAGTTACAATATTTAGTTTGTTCGTTGGCGTACTGAAAAGTGCGATTCGCGTATCTTCGCCGGATGGCAAGATTTAAGTGTTTCTTCTGCTTTGAGAGAAGGGCAGGAACGATGCATGCCTTTTTCCATTTGCTGGAGAAGGGCGTTACAAATTGCACCTGCCTAGAGAGTTATGTCGGAAAGTAAGGGAAGAGGGGGGTAGAGCGCTTAGTCTTTGGTATGGTCGTCACTCGCTCGGAACAAATCTTCCAACGCGGCTCGACTAGCATTCGCAGAGGTGCTTACACGACCACGCTTGCCGTGAAATTCTTCCTCGATATTGTCACGATAAAAACTCCACGCAGCGCTGGATGAAGCGGTCGAGAAGCGACGCCAGACTTCCTGTCCGACACCAGCATAATCGATAGCCGTGCCGTCATCTAGCTCCACCCGCAAGACCCGCTCGCGCATATCGTAACCAATCGCTCGCAGTTTGCCTGCATTGATGCGTTTCATATCCATATCACGCTCCTCCCATTTCTATTTCTAGATTTTAATCGATAGCGAGGGAGGTTTTGAGAATTAGCTGGAAAATTCACTTACTAGTTGATGAATCGTTTTCTCGAAGCAGACGCTGTTTGACACGCCATGGTATTGCCCGTAGTTAGGAACAATTTGGTAGCCACTTTTTTGATACAGACGTATCGCGTCCAGTTGTTTTACGCCAGTTTCCAACAGACATTTTTGATGCGATAACTGTGCAGCCCAATTTTCTAACTCCTGCAATACAGATGAGGCGATACCTTGACCACGCGCACTTGGGGCGACATACATACGCTTCACTTCCATTACACCATCTGCATAGTGCTTGATCGCACCACAGCCCACCGGAGTATCCCCATCGTAGGCCACGACCACGTATTTCAAGCCATCCGATTTATTGTATTGCGCGTAAAAAGCATGTTCATCGCCATCTGTGATTGCTAGATAACGATCTAGCTCCACGACCAATTTTTGAAAATCGGTATTGTTTGAATCGGTGCGCTTTAAAGTAATCATTTCTTTCTCTCTTATCTGGATTTGCTTAGTTGGGTTTGCTAAATTGAGTTGGCTGAATAAAGTTTGCTAAATTATGCACTTAGTTAAATTTGCGCAAAAAGTGCCAGCAAAGTCATCAATAAATAAACGCCATTCAAAAAAGTATTCGCAAATGCTTCTTTTTTATACGTGTAATAGATCAAGCAGCAACATCCAAATACATTCATCAACAAAAACGCCATAGACGTGCTGGCCAGTAGTTGTTGTGTATTTAAGCCATAAGCAATGAGGCAAACGATCCCACCGCCCCAGCCTAGGCTATCCAAGTATTTATCTTGTTTTATCTGTTGCATTTTCATACCTATTCCTTCGATTCACATGTTGCACTGAATTGTTAAGCTGCAATTGCCAGGATCACAGACGTAATTTACGCTTCTGTTTAATGCATAAAAATGCTAAATTCGAGTTAATTAATGCGAAATGTGGGTTAATAAATCAAATTAGCAGGCAGCCTAGCGATGAACCTCCAACAAATCCAATACTTCCTAGCCCTAGCCGATGAACTACATTTTTGGAAAACCTCCGAAAAAGTTTTCATCACCCAGTCTGCACTGAGTCGCCATATCAAAAGTATGGAACAGGAGCTAGGGTTTGATTTGTTTGAACGGGATAAACGTAATGTCAAACTCACGTCAGCCGGAGAATTTCTGCGCGACCAATATGCCAAATTACTCGCTGACTATGAAAGCGTGACACGCCGTGCCAGCCTGATCGCCGCGGGAGAAGTCGGTGCGATACGCATAGGATTTCCGGCTTCGATTACTTTTTCAGTGTTGCCTGATCTGCTACTCGCCTTGCATCAAAAGCACCCACATATCGTGGCGCAAATGATCGAGGTCGACGCTAGTGATGTTGATCCATTCTTGTTGGCTCATCGCATTGATATCGCCTTCAATCGCGAATCGGCAAAAGCCAAAGATTTGGCATCCAGTCATTTAATGACAGAGAATTTTGCACTGGTAGTCCCCGCTGGTCATCGTTTTGCCGGTAAACGTGAGCTCAAATTGCAGGATTTATATAAACTGAAGGACGAAGAATTTGTACTCCCTGCACTCAATGGAAAAAGCGAACATGCCTCGCAGTTGCGTGCGATTTTTCAAGGCGCAGGGTTTGATCCGATTATTCATGTGGAATCCGATTTTGGCGTTGCGCTATTGGGTTTGGTCGCTAAAGGACTCGGCATATCGATCATGCCGATTTCTTACTCGCATCACTTAAAACATGAAGTCAATTTCATCAAGATTCCGCCGACTTCAGATCTATTAGTGCTCTGGCGCGAGAACGATGCGAATCCGGCATTGCGGATTTTTTTGCAGGTGATTGCAGCGTTTGATTTTAAGTTGGGGATTTAGATTCTTGAATGCGCGCTTAATTATTTAGCGAGCTAAACAAAGTCTCTTTGGCGATGTGCAATAAAAGATACAGCAATATTGAAGAGGATTTGTGTCGGTTAAGTAAAAACCGACACAAATCTTTTTACCCACATAACTAACTTGGAATTACATTCCCAAAGACCTTAACAGCTCATCACTATCGCTATCCTCAGCGGGCGCTGCGGCGGGTGCTGGTTTGTCTTTTGCGCGGTCTGCTTGTTCACTATCGAGCAAGGCATCTGGGTCGAGCACTTCGCTAGAATCAAAGTCATGCAGTTTGATGAATTCTGTACGATCAATTGCCAGCTCCAGATAGAAGATATTATTGCTCTCGGTGAAGAAGGAGACGCGGCGGATTTCTGGGCGATCAAGCGGCGTGTCTACGCTGAGCATGACTTGCTTATTGAGTACCAGCATTTTTGGTTGGTTTTGCGTGATATTGGTTTGCAACTCGCGGCGCACTTTACCAGTGAAATCGCCAACGATCTGGTTCATCAGTTCGCCCAAAATATTTGAAACCTCATCAGAGGTAAACGTCGAAGCGAGTTCGGATTTGGGCATACCCATACTCAGCATGTATTTCTCGTAGATTTCCAAAGCAGCCGAGCCAGAGAAATTCAAAACGACCAAGCCAGAGAAGCCACCGTCAAACAAAACGAAGCAGCCGATGTCCGGCTTCAGCCCGATTTTAGTAATGCGCTGAACCATGGCGGAATAGTGGATTTTTGTTTGTGTCGCTACATT
The DNA here is from genome assembly GCA_963512475.1 of uncultured Undibacterium sp. Classification (GTDB taxonomy): domain Bacteria; phylum Pseudomonadota; class Gammaproteobacteria; order Burkholderiales; family Burkholderiaceae_D; genus Undibacterium. Next base: position 8,443 of record CAUPNA010000024.1, on the reverse strand, counting down.
CAACACCCGCGTGACGGAATTACATAGAGCGGTCAGTAGATCTTCTGTTCCGTACACAACACCGTTTTCGTCCTTGCCCATAACCAACTCCTAAAAAACTTTGAAAAATACCTAAATCTTTGCCACTAGCGGCGGGATATTGCGACCATCAATGAATTTTTCAGCAAGTTTTTCACTGAAATTGCTACTGAAATTAGCACTGAGATAATTATTTGCTCATCACTTTGTTTATTTAGCAAGGTGCTTACCGAATAAGAACCATTACTTAGGGGAATAGTGAAAGAATATTCCTTTGGGGCACTTGCCGTCTAGTTGTTTCATGTTTTCTGTGCGGTTTATCGCTTACTAGCGTGTGCTTTTTAAAAGGCATTGAGAATTGCATGAGCAAAAAAGCAAGAAAGGCTGCAAACGCAGCCTTTCATCCAACTTCTTCATGCCAGCTCATATTTCTCAAGCTGCCACGGCGACATGTCCTAGCCTTCAATCTCGTGACAGCAGATGCAAATCTTGTTCCCATCAAGATCACGGAAATAGGCACCGTAATAATTGGGATGGTAATGCGGGCGTAGACCAGGAGCACCTTCGCAAGTTGCGCCGAGCGCGATGGCTTTCGCATAAGTTGCATCCACCATTTTTCGGGTAGTGGCTAACAAAGCCAGCATTTGACCATTACCGACGCTCATGGGTTCGCCGTCGTAGGGTTTGCCAATGCCGATGATGGGACGAGGTTTACCTTCCTCGACCCAACCCGACCAAGATTTTTCGGGATAACAAAACTTCAAAACATAACCCAGCTCATCCATGATCGCAGAATAAAAATCATGGGCACGCGCGTGGTCGGTAATTCCTATGAAGACATGTGAAATCAATTGTTGTTCCTTTATCTAAGACAAATGAATCTTACTCGGTCCTAAAAAACAAACCTAGCCTTGAAGGTCAGCGGCGCCCTCAAGACCAAGTTACATGATTCCTTATTTACCACCCGCGATATCCAAAAACGCACCCGTCATGTAGGACGACGCCTCGCTCGCTAAGAAACAAATAGCCTCTGCAACCTCGCTTGGATACCCGCCACGTCCCAAAGGAATCCCTGCACTTAAGCGATCAACACGCAGCGGATCACCTCCGGCAGTGTGAATGTCGGTATGGATAAATCCGGGACGGACGCAATTTACCCGTATTCCCTGTGGCGCGAGCTCCAAGGATAGACCTTTGGTCAGCGAGTCAATCGCGCCTTTCGATGCGGCATAGTCGACATATTCGTTAGGTGAGCCAAGGCGAGCTGCGGCTGAAGAGACATTCACAATCGCACCTCCTTTGCCATGAAACTGCGTCGACATGCGTTGAATTGCATACTTGCTACACAAGAATGCGCTCAGTACATTGGTCTGCAACACGCGAAGAATTCTCTCTGCATCCATATCGACCACGCTGGATTGCGGTAACAAGATACCCACGTTATTGACCAAGACATCGATCGTGCCTAATTCTTTATCCAGCCGTAGAAACATCTGCTCGACTTCGTTCTGTTGTGACACATCAGCTTTCAACAACACGGCACGCCCACCCAGCTTCACTACCTCGTTCAGCAATTGCTGCGCGGCGCTGTTATTACTCAGATAGTTGATACCGACTGCATATCCGTCACGTGCAAGTGCCAAGACGGTGGCCGCGCCTATCCCCCTGCTGGCACCCGTGACCAGAGCGACTTTAGAGGTTCTTGAAGAAAAATTCATGATTGCCTTATTTGTCCTTGTTAACCAACATTGTGAATCGCTCGACTAGACATCGTCGCCATAAACACGCCCATCTTTATGCTCAAATTGTCAGCGCCCATCAACACGAAGTGCCTTCAAATCATCCTGAGGATAGATACCCTCATCACCCTCTGTTCTATCTCCGATTTCGAGATAGCGTACGATCTTATCACTGCGATTAATGAGTGAGTGTGCAGCCCCCATCGCTGGAAAACCACAGCACATACCCGCATGCAGCACGATTTCGCTTTCACCAAGGATCAAGCTCAGACTTCCTTCCAACACGTAGATGAATTCATCTTGCCGCGTGTGATTGTGAACCAATGATGAACGCGCGCTTGGCTCCAATTCAGTCAAATTCACGCCGAAGTTATTCAAACCAAAATAGTCACCTAGCGCCTGTTTTTTTCGCCCGACCATTTGGATCGCGAAAATCGATGGATAATTAGATGGCGTCAATCGCGCAGGCACTTGTGAAGCAGCAATCGGTGGCTTCGAATTATTCTCGGTGATTGAGTGGGGCATGGTCAATTCTATTCTCTCAATAAAGGTGAGTTCTGGATGCCGGATCAAGTCCCACCGGCGCTAACTTTTGATGCTCGAAATCTGCGCTTCTAGCTCCTCCAAGGTATAGGTATCTACACAAGTGTTCTGTAGTGTGAAGAAGTACAGAGCGCAAAGAAACAGCAAAGTTTGTCATTCCTGCGCAGGCAGGAATCCAGCGGCGCCCGTCGCAGGCAACAATTTGTTCTTAAAAAATTGCAGAATTTCATCCCGCGCAGCGATGGTAGGCTGTCCTTGCTCATCAATCAGATGCGCCGTCACCACGCTATGCGGACAAGCGACGATCTTTTCAAAGAACGGCGGAGGATGAGGATGCGCGGCGCTATCGGGTAAAACCTTGGCGACGAATCGTTTGCCTAAGACCTTGCTATACGCATCAAAGCGCTCAGCGCGGCAATAGCGATCGCCTTCAAAGCGGTAAGCGAGCACGGACAAATCGTCTTTCTCTAGTCTAGCGGCGACGGCATTCAGCTCATCGTCCGACATATTAATCGCTGAGGGATCAACGAACGGTAGCGAAGGCTGGCACAATACCGGCGCTAACATGACCGACTCCAACATCATGGTCAGCGCAAAGTTACCCGTAAAGCACATGCCAATCGCACCCACACCAACGCCGCCGCATTCTTGGTGTGCGCGCTTGGCCAATTTCCGTAACCATTGTGTCACCGGGCTAGACTCATTGCTAGCAAAGGCGCGAAACTCGGCGCTGACACAAGCCCGTTTCAAAATCGCAGCACCGTCCTCGGCATTGGGCACCGCGCCATCGACACCAAACAAAGACGGCAAATACACGGTAAACCCAGCGTCTATCACCCACTTGGCGAAGCGGATCACTTGCGGGCTAATGCCAGGCATCTCAGTGAGCACAATGACCGCGGGGCCATCACCAGCAACATAGACTTTCTTGGTGCTGCCATTGAAACTCAACAGCTTCACTTGAAAACCCGCTAGCAAAGGACTTGGCTGGTCGGCAGGCTGTAGCGCTGTATTAGATTGTGGAACCTGACTCATGAAACCTCACCTCGTATTTAGTCTTTCTATAGTGGGCAAACTATAGATTGGCGGCGCATGTTTTTGAAGTGTCTAATATGACATATTTCATGTGATAATGGACAAATGAAAACCTTTCTTGTTTTAGCCACAGAAGGCATATTGGATTCCGGTCTGGCGATAACGCTGGACATTTTGCACACGGCCAATTTCCTTATCGAGCGCAACCACGAGTCGCAAAGCTTTCGTATCATCACCGCCGGACATCGAAAAAAGATTCGCACGGGAGCGGGATTAGAACTCACGTGTGACTACACGTTTCAGCAGCTACTACGCGGCGAGGTGGAAGCCGATTGGGTGCTACTACCAGGCTCAGGCAAAAAATTGCTCGCGGAACTAGAAGCAAGTTTGAGCAGCAAAGAAGTCTCGCAAGTCATGGAGGTACTTAAACACTATGCCGAACGCGGTAGCTGCCTCAGTGTCTCCTGCGCCTCGACCTTTATGCTTGCAGAAGCGGGCATACTCAAAGGCAGAACAGCGACCACCAGCTGGTGGCTAGCAACGGCGTTCAGGCAACGCTATCCCGATGTCATCCTAGACGAAGCCAAGATGCTGGTACGCGACGGCAACATCCTCACAGCGGGCGCTGTTTTTTCCCAGATGGATGTGGTGCTAGATATCGTCGCGGAAGTAGTAGGCTCAAACATCGCCTATTTGTGCTCGCGCTATCTCTTGATCGAACAACGCTCATCGCAAGCACGATTTATGATTCCCACCCAAAACCAACACCTCGACCCCATCGTCATCGCGGCCGAAAAATGGATAGACAAAAACATCGCCCACCCACTCACAGTACAAGAGCTCGCATCGCAATTTGCTGTCTCGACTAAAACGCTATCAAGAAAAATACAAGAAGCCACAGGCGACTCGACTATCAAATTTATTCAAAGACGAAAACTGATGCGGGCAGTGCATTTGTTAGAGTCGACCAACTTATCCATCGAGCTAGTCGCAGAGCGTGTCGGCTATCAGAATGGGACTATGCTGCGGCATTTGGTTAAGCGGGAGCTGGGGGTTTTGCCGGGGGGGATTCGGTAATCTGAATGCCTTACGCATGTGGTTTTGCATATGTACTAATTGGATCAACATCGTTGAAATTAACTGCTGCTGACCCTTTTCGTTAGTCACCGAGAAATCGATGTTGCGACCAACTTCTCGAGCACCATCAGTCTGAACTGTCCGGAATTTCCGGATAGTTGCCTCTCGCTGGATTTCACCGGCCTCGTAGATGTTATTGAGGTGTTCGCTAATGGTACGAACATCCACGGCGAATAATGCGGCCATCAGTTTTTGTGTCAGCCAAACGGTGTCGATCTCGTAACGTGCCTCGATGCTCTGCTCACCAGCCTTTCCGGTAAACATCAGGAACTCTGCCGTGCTGTCGCGAATTAGTTTTTTACTACTCAGCCTACGCCCTTTCCACAAAATGCTCTTTGAAAATAATGCCAAACATTCGGCATCGGCGTTTGTCAACCAAACCCTCAAGCATGGCGCCATCTAGATCTATGATGGCTTGCCTACTTCTTGCCACATCTTAAAATGGGTTTGTTCAGTTTTCTGTTTTCCGCTGACTTCGTCGCGTTTTAATTTATCTTCCGATTGCGTCGTGCAAAACCAATTTACAGCTAGCTCTGTACTGTTCATGTGATCGCTAGCTTTTACGGAAACTAACTTTCATTTATTAATTGCACCAGGTAATTTCGGCGACTGTTTTGCTAAGCTTTTATCTTCCGCTTTGACCCGCCGCTCTAATTTCTTGATGTCTTCTTCAGGCGGCAATTGTTCTGGTTGTATTCCTCTTTGTGCCAGCATATCGCGTACGCTTTCGTTATTTTGAATATGCTCTATCGTGATTGCTTTTTCGCCCTGCAGATCTATCTGCAACACATTATGATTGGTCATTTCTGTGGCAAGGTTTTTTGCGGCTATTGTTAATGTCGGTAAGAAATCGGCCAACGGCCTGCTTTTAATGATGCCGTATTTGTCCTTCATGGCCTGCGTAGTATTGCCGCCAAATAAAGCAGCATCACCACGAGAGCGTATGCGGGCAAAGCCCTCATCATCGACGCCACGTTCATAAATATTTTGTGACAATTCTTTCTCTGACTCGCGCAAACGCTCCCGCGCCTCCATACGTGCCTGCAAGCGCATGCGGTCTTCGACCAGTTCTTGTTTGCGCGTTTGTAGCGCAAAATAACTTTGCGCAAAAGCAATCGGCGCCTTGCGCGGATCGCCATTTTGCGCGATCAAATAACAGGCATAGCGGGTTAGCATAAAGTCATCGACATGACGTTGCCCACCTTTACCCAACTCGATCATTTTCGTGACGCCACGAAAATGATCGGCAGGATCAAAACCCGTCGTCTCACACGAGCTAATCGCCCGGGCAATAACGGTAGAAAAGTTCTCCCAACGGATATAACCCAAGGGCTCTTGCAAATCACGCGCAAACCAAAATTCAATATTTGCCTCTGGCACGCGCTGCGCCATCGCATCAAATTGCGTCTGCATTATTTGTATTTGTTGCGTATCCATAAGTGCCCATGAAAAAATATCGGATCAATGTTAAGCATTCGCTATTCGCGAATGGCGAATAATGGTCGTTCAACCAATGTTGTCCAGCTTCCTCTTCGCGTTCTCAATTTGCTTAACACTGGCTTCCGGCGTGGGCAATGCTTCAGGCATGGTGCCGCCTAATTCGGCGATAGTTTGGCGTACTTTTTTTCCAACTTCAAAATGCGTTTGGTTGGCCTTTTGTTTTCCGCTGACTTGATCGCGTTTCAACTTTTCTTCTGCTTGCGTAGCACGAAACAAATTGGCAGCTAACTCAGTGCTACCCATGTGATCCAGAATCTTCTGGCTTTTCTTCAAATCCTTGCGCGCATGAATGTCTTTGGCGCCCAAGCCACCATACAAACCGCGATAGCCGTGATCTTGAAATATGGCGTAATCAATCGGCGTCGCAACACCAGCATCTTTGGCCGCCGCAGCTAAATGCTTATTGTGCACGGCAAGCTCATTGCGGATGGCGAGGCGCTTTTCGTTTTCATTGAATAGGGCAAATTGCGCATCATCCGCTAACTCTTGGCGACGTGTCTGCATCGCAAAATAAGTCTGGCCGTTAGCGATAACAGTTTTGCTTGGATCACCGTTTTGTACGATCAGATAACAGGCATAACGTGACAGTCGGTAATCCTCAACTTGACGTTTCGCACCCGAGCCGATTTCGACCATAGTGAGGACTTCCTCAATATGGTCCTCTAGGGCCTGGCCGCTATTGCGACACGCCTCTTTGGCCTTGTCGATCACAGGAAGAAAGTGGCGGTATTGCGAATATTCCAAAACAACTGCCAACTGGCGCGCCAACCAAAACTCATTACTATCCACATCGACATGCCGAATGCCCTCAAACGTCGCATGATGCTGAGTAATAATTTTTTGCTTAGTCATGGTGAATCCCATTTATTGACATGAATTAGAACCGGAAAAGTACACAAATATTACAACAAAAATCAATAAACAACTGAATATTTGATCAGTTGTTTTAAGTGGTCTTAAAATCACTGCTTCAATCAAAATAAACCTGATTCAATCAAAGAAAAACCACCAATGTGACTCATAGTCCGTAGACAGCAAAGCCGTATCGCCGCATGATGGGCTTACCGTATCAGCGGTTGGCGATTAAATTTTATTAAGAAATGGCGCATGCAATGAACATCGAAAACATCGGGGAAGACAGGCGGAGTTACGAAAATATTTATCGTAGCGTGGAGATTTATATTGAAGCAAATCCAGACCATTACCGTGGTGGTTTTGCGTGGTCAGTTTGCCGGGAAGAGAACGAACTTGATAGCGGTCTGGCATTGACTGAAGACGAAGCGATGGCCGAGGCGCAGCGGGCGATTGAAGATATGGCGCTTTGAAACAAGCGTAATGGGATATCCTGGCGACACCACTGGCCACCACTGTGCCGTCAACCTTGTTGACCGCCGCCTCAACAAATGACATCAACCCATTGGAATAGAGAACAACTCACGCTGGCTTACTACCTGTATTGCCAACTGCCTTTCGGTCGCCTGCATAGCCGTAACCCAGAGATCATAGAATTGGCGCAGCTCATTGGCCGCACGCCCTCTGCGGTGGCGATGAAGCTGGTTAACTTCGCCAGCCTCGATCCCGCCATCACCAATACGGGCCGCAAAGGCTTGAGCGCCGCATCCAATCTAGACCGTGAGGTGTGGGCGGAGTTTCAGCAGGATTGGGAGGCGCAGATCAGCGCGAGTGAAAACCTCAAACGACAGCTAATGTTGGATGTCAACCCTAGCCCAAGCGCCACGGCAAACCGAATAATGGAACAGGACGACCAGTCTAACGATTTCACTGGCGAGACTAGGCAGGTGATGACAGCCCAAAGGATCAAGCAAGGCTTTTTTAGGCGCGCCGTGCTGAGCAGTTATAAAGGGCGTTGCTGCATGTCCGGCATATCGGAGCCGCGCCTGTTGATCGCCAGCCACATCGTGCCGTGGAACCAAGACAAGGCAAACCGCCTCAACCCCGGCAATGGCCTATGCCTGTCGGCATTGCATGACCGCGCCTTTGACCAACACCTGATTAGCCTGACAGACGATCTCACTATTCTGGTGGGCGACGCTATTAAGCGGCGGCGAGACGAACCGATGATGCAAAACGTGTTTTTGGCGCAAGAGGGCAAACACATCGCCCTACCGGAGAAGTTCATGCCGGAACAATCGTTTATTGCCCAGCACCGTTCGGCATTTGAATTGGCGCAGTGATAAGCAAGCGCAAATTTATTGTCGCCACTCCGCTATTGATGAAAGGCAGAGCGGCAGCGATTTCGTACGTAGTGAATTCAATCAACGCAAACTAGGCAGAGATTTCCTCTTCAGTGGCGCGACGCTTGGATGTCGATACTACTTTCTTTTTTACCTGCACTTTTTGTTTGGAATTGTCGTCAATCTGGTTAAGAAGGCGAACCAAAGCGCGACCCATTGCATGCGCCAAATTGACAGGAACTGCATTACCGATCTGTTTGTACTGCGCAGACACCG
>CAUPNA010000023.1:0-34510 GCA_963512475.1 uncultured Undibacterium sp. | reverse complement strand
TGCGAGTCCATGCTAACTTCGCTGCAGCCTGATCAAATCGTGGCGTAGTGTCGTTATTGAAACCATGTTCGGTACCTTCATAAACGAAGCCCTGATATTTCACACCAGCCGCTTTCAAAGCCTCCTCATATTTAGGCCAGCCTGCAACCAGACGTTCGTCTTTGCTCGCATGATGGACTAAAACTTCCGCTTTGATATTCGCTACGGCATCTAATGCGGGAGCGCCGCCGTAGAAGGGGACTGCTGCAGCCAGGTCAGGGATTTTGGTCGCGAGAAAATTGGCAATCGCACCGCCATAGCAAAATCCAACGATGCCCACTTTGCCATTGCCACCTGCGATCGTTTTCAAGATACCCGCAGCCGTGATGAAATCCTCACGTGTTTTTGCCTGATCCAATTTAGGAAACAATTCACGTGCTTTCTCCTCAGTGCCTGGATAACCTCCCAGTGGAAATAAGGCATCGGGCGCAAAAGCGATGAAATTGTCGAGCGCGACACGGCGTGCCACATCTTCAATATGCGGATTTAAGCCGCGATTTTCATGCACGACTAATACGGTAGGAAGAGGGCCTTTGGCATTTGCAGGCTTTACTAAATAGCCACGTAAAGTGCCGTAACCATTAGGTGACGGATATTCAACATAACTGGCAATAATGCGTGCGTCATCGGGTTTAATTTGCTGCGCCATCGCGAAATTAGGACTTAGGGCTTGCAGTAAACCTTCAGCAGTCACAACCCCAGCGGCATACTTGCTCGCCGAACTCAAAAATCCACGACGGCTCAAGCCGCCATGTACGTATTGATCAAATAGTTTTAGTACTTCGGGATGAAAATCTTTGGCACTTTGTAGTGGAAATTCTTGTGACATTCTTACTCTCCTCGTCAGTATTCAAAAGGTTTGTTGAAAGCGATTGTTTGCTCACGCACCTTACGATACACATAAACCAGAAACTTTGCATGGAAGCTTGTCTATCAATATCGGTGTCAGTTACCTGAGTAACGACTTTCATCTCATTTTGGTATCGACGTCTCCCAATGTATGCCTACAGCATCTGATAGACGCATCTCTGTAGCTGGTGTAGTTCAAGAACCAATCTTTTTGTGAGTGTTGATTGGCACGTCAATCGCTTTACTTTTTTGCTTGCCTTGTAAGTAATTTTTATGGCACATTCTCTGTTCAACACTACTTCTGTTAAGTTGTACGAGATTAAGACACTGTCGGCTCTAACGTCAGAGTCTTATGCTTCACCCGCTTTTGCCTATCCTCATTCACTGTTAAATAGAAAAGGAGACTTACCATGAAAAATAATCCAGTAGGTTGGTTCGAGATTTATGTTCAAGACATGCCACGTGCAAAACGCTTTTATGAAGCGGTATTTCAAAGTGAATTGACCCAGCTCGCTAATCCTGATCCCGATGGTTTTGCTGACATGGAAATGTGGGTATTTCCGATGTCGATGGAAGATTATGGTGCATCTGGCGCGTTGGTGAAAATGCCCGGTTGTCCATCGGGTGGCAGTACTTTAGTTTATTTCTCGTGCGATGACTGTGCCGTCGAAGCGGAGCGCGCTGCGCAGAATGGAGGCACTATTTTCAAAGGGAAAATGGCTATCGGTGAAAATGGGTTTATTGCCATGGTGGTGGATACCGAGGGCAATATGATTGGTTTGCATTCTATGCAATGAGGTCGCGATCGCCAGCGACTGTTTGGATTTTGTATCTAAATAAAATGTTGTTGAGCGTCGCAATGTCTGCGAGATCTGCTAAAGATGGTTTTTTTGCCCCCGGCTTTGAACGGGGGCAAATTTAATCAAAAGATGACTTAGTCTACCAGCTTAAGTGCTAAGGCAATTTGCTGCCAATCGATGTATTTGAAGTTCTGCGCCCCATCGGGTAGTCGCTTATGGCCATCCTGCACGATCAGAATTCCCTTGTTGTATGACCCGCCAAAGCTAGCTGAACTGACTTCCAAACCATCTGTCTCGGAACTACCGTCTATACCCTTTGCAAGGTTGAAACCGATACGAAATTTTCCGCGATAACGAAATGGTGCTTGAGCGTCGTAGATTACATAGCTGTTGTCGCCTTGGCTGGACACCACAAGGTAAGTCTCTTGCTGACCGTGATACAGCGCCAGACCTTCGACATCTGCATGCAAACGGTCGCCAACCTGGGCGATGATTTTAAGCGGGCTAGGCTGGGCTGCGTCGGCATTGGTTAACCACACACCACGTTTTTCTTCGCCAATAAACAGACGAGCATTTTTGTCGTCTACGACGCAGCCTTCGGGTTGTGTCGCAAGCTTCAATTGACGTAGTTGCGTGCCTTGATATGTACCGTTTTTCCTCTCGATGCGCCAATGTTGTATTACACCGTCTTTATCATTGACAAAGGCTTCGAGACCACCGCGACTAGGTTGATATAAACAAGTGCCATAAATATCTTTCAAACCCGTCGCAATGCGGCTGACTTCACGCACTGTGCCTTTGCCATCAATATCAAAAATGACTAAGCTATAGTCGTCACGTTGTGTGGCAATGGCGATATCGCTGGCACCATCTTGCCACTGAATTTGCTGTCGGACATCGACGTTGTTGATCCGACCCACTTCCAATAGTTGGGTTTGTTTGCCCTGCAGATCATAGACTAGCAATCCCTGCTTCTTATTCGTGCCAAGAATGCGGCTGAGTTGACTATCAGTGGGATGACGCCAGATCGCCGGATCATCGGCTGCGTCACCGAGACGGCTCATTTCTTCTGTTTGTGCTTGAGGAATCAGAACAGAAATCGACTCTTTCGAAGCGTCTTTTTTACGCGGTACGCTAGTTACAAACTTCCAATTTTTTTTGCTGTCATCACGTAGATAGAAATTAACTTGGGCGTCTGTTTCAAGTGTGCGCAAATAGCCCGTTTGCTGCGGCCAAGCGGCATGTGTTTTCATGGAAAAATGCTTTGTGATTTTCCAATCTTGTTTGGCGAGTGTCGATAGGTAAATGTTTTTTCCTGCTTCATCCAAGATGGCAATTCCACCTGAAAAAACATGCATCGCATGTGCGCCTTGTTGCAATCGACCATAAGGCTGACGCAAGCTTACGGCTTGGCGTGCGGCGCTGCTTTCGGATTGTGCTGAGTAAGCCCAGACACCAAAATCTTCTTCATTCACGTACAAAGTTTCCGTTTGATCGTCGACCTCACAGGATTTGGCATTAGCTGGTAGTGCTAGATTGCGAACTAAACGCGGCTGATCTCCATCTAGCATCCATTGTTGCGCATGGCCACTTTTTGCAATCAAAAATAGATGCGTGAATTGTTGCTGATCGCGATACAGGCAGCTTGCATCGAGCGCGGTCGTCGCTGCTGGGAGCTTCGTTTGTAATTGGAATTGACCTTGTTGAACACGAATCGGTAAGGCATTTTGGGTATCGCTGTCGATCAAAACGGCTAGGGCGTGATCTCCGTTCTCGCGCACATCAAACTGTTTCGCGCGCACTTTCATCGCGGCGCGTTCGACACCTGTTGGTGATAATAATCGCAGTGCTTTTTTGTCCAAGATCAACCAATCACCATTGCTGAGTGGCCGAAAATCCATAGATGTTTTAACAAATTCTGGTAACTGTTGTGACTGTGGGTTTGCGTCTGCGCTTGCGATGCTGCTGGTCAGAGCTAGTCCGACTAGTACACTGACTTGCACAGCACGCCGCCATTGTGTGTGAAAAAGATTTGAGTTTTGCATAGATATACGTTATTCAGTAAAGATGTTGATGACCTATCCGAAGCAAGCTTGCGAATAGGCCGTGACTTGCTTTTGATCGTAGTTTAGAAAGTAATTTTCAAACTTGCCTTGTAGGTACGACCATACTGTTCATATTGTGCGTTCAAGGCTTTGTTACCTAGATACACATAGTAGATTTCATTGTTAAGATTATTCGCTTCAAACACGACTTGATAGCGGCGACTAAACTGGTAAGACAATGAGAAATCGAGTTGCTTTTGCGTGTCGACCATACGATCCTGATCGGCTGCCAAGATGTCTGATCCCACTTCTAACAAATATGGCGACTTATAGTTGAGTGCCAGGCGTGTGCTAATCGCGCCATCTTCGTAACCCAACATCAGATTGCCAACTCGGTCGGACTGCCCCGGTAATTGAATGCTACGGGTTTTATAGCTATTGCTGGCTTTGTCGAAACGTCCAATGTTGGCATCGGATTTACTCAAGCTCAGATTGGCAGAGAAGATCAAATGATTGAACGGTGCTGGCAACATGCGTAAAGATTGGCTATATCCGAGTTCAATACCTTGCACTTTGGCTTTGTCACCATTGGCATAACTGATCGCTGTGGTGTAGGCCGTCCACGGTGCTGTTCCCGCTAGATTGGTGGTGTAGGTAAAGTTCTTGATATCTTTATGAAACAGATAGGCCGAAACACTGCCATCGTCTTGCAAGCGGCGTTCGATACCAAAGTCGAGATTGCTCGCCTTCAAGGGATTGAGCAGGGGATTACCAATCTGCGCTTCGGTGCTGCTAATCAAATTGATACCCGGTGCCAATTGACTAAAATTGGCACGCACCACGGCATTTGTCCATGCGGCACGTACGCTTGTTTTTGCATCCAAATCGTAGCGTCCTTGCAGCGTCGGCAACCAATTGTTGTAGGAGCGTGCACTTTGATTGGGCGTGGCGACACCAGCGACGATTTTATTCCCCGAAGCATCGAATTTGGTTTGCTCCAATCGCGTTCCCACTAGGAAGCTCATATTTTCAAAATGAAAACCATTTTGGATATAAGCTGCGTCAATGTTTTCATCCATAGAAAAGTCATTGATCGCGGACTCGACTGTTGAACGTGCAGCGGCGCGATTGGCACTCGCTACGCGGGCACGTAAGGCCACAGGGTCTAATCTTGCGCCGATGCGTCCTAGAGGATAATCGACTTCCTGACCGACGAAAGACGACATTGATGTTGCACCTGCACCCCAATAGTTCGCGGCGCTCGCACTACTGCTGTAAGCAAATTGATCCGTGTCATTTTTCTTATTGCGCTGACTGGTTTTGAGACCGAATTTCAATTTCGCATCCCAATCACCGAGATCGAAAGTTTTGCCGAGATCAATGCGCGCATGGTGTTCTTTATCATCAGAAAAACGAGTTTGAAACGTCAAGGCATTCAGAGCGAATTTGCTAGCGTCGTAGGCGCTGGCTGGCGCATTGAGTTTCGGTAAACTCGTTTGTGTAAAACTGATGTCATTGAAATTAGACGTGCCGCGGAAACGTGCATCGTTCAAAGCATCTGGTGTCTCATCTGAAGCGGTGCTTTGCGCAATATTTGCTTCGAGCTTCCAACCTTGAATATGTTGTTCAGTGCCCAATAAGAAAGATGTAATTTCTTGTGTGTATTTGCGTTGACGCAAGCGACGTTCGAGTCGCGCTGTGGCAGGTACACCTTCAGTTAAAGCACCGCCGCTGACATTGCTCACCGTCAGGCGATCACGTACTTCATCGTCACTAAATTTACTCATAAAACTGCGCATGAAATAACTACTTTCAGCACTTGGCCGCCAATCTAAATTGAGCGCGAACGCTTGACGCTCACGCACTGGCAAATAGTCGCGCAGTTCGAGACCAGCTAATCGTCCGTTGCTCCAAGCGCCACCAGTCTCCAAATTGTCAGAACCGAATTCGCGCTTTTCCATGCTCAAGCCTGCGGCAATACCAAACTTGCCATCAAACAGACGATCCGCAAATAAAAGGCCGGCGTTAGGGCTAGTTTTTTTAATGTTTTCGTCATAGCTGACACCAGCATTCATCGACATCACTTGTTGTGGCAGATCGAAGCCTGTGAGCGCTTTTACGTCGACGGTGGCGCCCAAAGAGTTTGCATCCATATCAGGACGCAAGGTTTTGATGACTTCAAGTGTGCGGATAATTCCGGATGGCAGCACGTCGAGTGCTACGGCGCGACGACTTGCTTCTGGTGAGGGTACTAATGCACCATTGATGGTGATGGCATTTAAATCGGGTCCTAATCCACGCACGGTGATGTAACGACCTTCGCCTTGATCGCGCTGCACAGACACACCCGGCAAACGCGCCAATGCTTCAGCCGCATTTTTATCGGGTAAGGCACCGATATCATCACTGCTAATGACACTCACGATATTGTCTGCTTTTTCTTGTATTTCTAGTGCTTTGCGCATGCTGGCGCGTTGACCAGTGATGGTAATGCTTTGCGGTTCGGCTGCACCGATGGCGACACTCGCATTGCCTTGAGCTTGTGCCTGCATCATGCAAAGCACGCCAAAAGTGATGGCGCTGAGTTTGCATAGCGTTGAAGCATTGTTCGACGCCAGTGGTTTGTGTGTTTGAGTCATTGGATGTTTGCTGAGTTTCATGATGTGCTGGCTGGATTGAGGATGGAAAAGCCCGCAGTCTAGAAGTCAAATATGTCAATTGGATTACAGATCGATGAGTTAGGTCTCGGTATGCATGATATTCAGCCGATTTGTCTAGTTCAATTGAGAATTTTGAGCTGATATGACCAGCGCCGAATGTAGACCATTTAACTATCTTTAGGGTGGTAGCGCTCGCTAGGCTCATCCTAAATGCGCATTGCAAAACGCCACCGCTTTTTTCTGTGAGCTGTTTGCACCTGTGTTGTTTTTGTGAGCGGCGATTTGCTAAGAGTAAAAAAAATCTGACGATGTCATTTTCCTGTCATACCCAGTGTTTACCCTCGCGCGGCTTATGCAAGCTCACGCAGATTCACGCGGATTTAAGCTTAACCAACCTAGGTATGACCATGCTCTCTCTTCATAAAACGCCTCTCGCTCTATTCTTACTTGCCGTACTCGTCACTTTTGTTGCCTATAGCACGGTGGGTATAGCCAAGCCCGCTGACACGATACAGTGGTTAGATGTGGTGGCGGAAGGTGGTACGTCGCTGATGGCGGGCGTGTGGTTATTGATGACTTTGAGTAGCAGGCCACGCGGCAAAGTCACTTACTTGCTGTCAGTCGGTATGGGACTAATTATGCTGGGAGCTTGGTCAGACTGTTTAGATGAATTTTTCAAAGTCGGCAAAGAACAAGTTTGGGATCATTGGCTGGAAGCAGTATTTACCCTGGGTGGTATGTTGATATTGACAGCTGGTTTGTATTTTTGGCGTCACGAGCAGTTTTCTCTCAATTTACATTTGCAAAAGCGTGAGCGCCTATTTCGGGATCATCAAGCTTTTGACAGAGTCACTCAGTTGGTCGACGCAAATTATTTGCGTCGCTTGATTTCGATGGAGCAAGAACGTCATTCGGAAGTGTCGAATTGTGTCGCTCTACTTGATATTAATTCGTTTCATCTGCTTAACCGCGAGCACGGTGTAGAGGAGGGCGACCGGGCGCTGCAGTCCGTAGCGCATATGCTGTTACTTAATTTATCAAATCAAGATGTATTGTGTCGTTACGCTGGTGATCGCTTTGCTATTTATATGCCCGCCACCACGCCTATCGAAGCCCAAAGAAAATTGAATCACCTGTGTGCGATGGTCGCTCAGATGCAGTTCTACACACAAAGCCATCAAGTACAAGTCCAAATCACCATGCGTGCGGTGTGTAGCGAAGCGGGTGAGGACTTGGACAACTTGTTGGAACGCCTCGATCCGCTCGAACGAACGTCCACCTCAAGCGAGATGCCTGCAAGAATAGTAAGAGCACCTGCCTCGCCAGCTTGTATTTGATTTGTTAGATTGATATGAGCTACCTGTCTAGTATTGATCCTTGCTTATATGCACAGCATCACGCGATGCTGGCATGGGAAAACGCAAGGCGATTTGATGTGGACTTGGATCATCTGCGCAGAGTTAGTAAAATCAATGACCATGACTTTCTAGATAAAGACGGTTTGATTAGTCCCGAGCAATATCTTAATTTGCTGCAGCATTTGGCACGCTCTCTAAACAGTAGCGACACGAGTTTCATTCTTGGACAGCATATGCTGCCCGGGCACTATGGTGGTGCGAGTCAGGCTTTATTACATGCACAGAACTTACGTCAGGCTTTACAAATCTTGCTGCAATTTCAGTCCACCTTGTGTCCGTTGTTGACACCACGGTTGAAGGAAGAAAACGGGCAAATGATTCTGTATTGGATGGATCAGTGGGGGGCGCCTGGCATGTTGCCGTTTTTGGTCGAGATGCATATGACGGCAGTGACAGCTATGTGTCGTTGGCTGAGTGAGGAGCGCTTGCCGTGGCGTTATTGTTTTAATCGCAGTCAAGCCCGCCATATCGAACAGCATCAAGTGCACTTGGGACGTGATTTACGCTTTGATTGCTATCTTGATGCCATGATTATTCCGAGTGAATATTTGGATATTGCTTGGCCACGCGGCAGTGCTATTGGCGTTGAACTGGCTATGCAACAAGCGGCACGAGAATCATCGCAACAGCTGGGGGCGCAAAGCATCATTCCCCAATTGTATGATTACCTCGCATTAAATTTGCGTTGTGCGCCAAGTTTGGAAAATGCCGCGCACTATTTCGACTGTAGCAGTGCGACATTTAAGCGTCACTTGGCAAGGCATGGCACCCATTTTCAGGCGGAACTAGATCAAGTTCGTACGCACATGGCTCTGTATTTGTTCCATTTCCAAGGCATGGATAATGAAGGTGTCGCCAGCTATCTCGGATTTCATGATGCGACCAATTTTAGACGATCATTTAAACGTTGGACTGGGTTGACGCCTAGTGCATTGCGTTTTTCCCTAGAGTAGTTCTTTAAGACCAGCGTTTCTTATCAAAAAACGCATATCAATTAAGTACATCATTAATGACTTAGCTTAAGTTGCTAATTGGGGGAGCTTTTAAAAAGGAGGGAGCCGAATATGCGCGCTCCTTTTTTTGTTTTGGCGATCGCTCAGTGCAGAGATGCAAAAATCAACTGAAATCAAGTTAGCCATTGAGATCGTCGCAGTCATCTTCTAAACAAGTATCGATTGTGACTCGACACATCCCTCGTCAATCGTCTCAGAATAGTTTACTATTACTGCTTATTTATACAGTATGAAAGCCCAGCATGATAGGTCGTATCGCCGGAACCCTAATAGAAAAGAACCCACCGCAGATCATGGTCGATTGTCAGGGTGTGGGTTATGAAATCGATGTGCCTATGAGCACTTTCTATAATTTACCGGCACTTGGTGAAAAAGTGGCCTTGTTGACTCATCTGGCCATTCGTGAAGACGCGCATGTTTTGTTTGGCTTTGGTACAGCAGAGGAGCGCACGACCTTCAAACAATTGATCAAAATCAGCGGCGTCGGAGCACGTACTGCATTGTCTATTTTGTCGGGTATGTCGGTGGCTGATCTGGCGCAGGCGATTACTTTGCAGGAAGCAGGGCGTTTAACGCGGGTACCTGGTATTGGTAAGAAAACTGCGGAGCGTTTGCTGTTAGAACTTAAAGGCAAGTTGGGTGCGGACCTCGGTGCAGCTGGTGTTGCGGCAGCGGCTGGCGATCATAGCTCGGATATTTTGAATGCTTTGCTCGCGCTTGGTTACTCAGATAAAGAGGCTTTAGCTGCGCTTAAATTTGTGCCAGCAGGTTCGGGTGTCTCTGATGGTATTAAGGCGGCTTTGAAGGCCCTTTCTAAGAGCTAAATTAAAGCTAAATGAGAGCTGAAGCGGCTAAACACGGATAGCGAATTTTATGAGCATACAAACCGACAATCTTTCCACCCAATTCGTGGATACCCGCATCATTGCGGCGACACCAACTTCTCCGAATGAAGAAGCGATAGAACGAGCCTTACGCCCAAAACAACTTGATGAATATGTTGGTCAGGAAAAGATCCGAGATCAGTTGGAGATCTTCATCGGCGCAGCGCGTCAGCGTAAAGAGGCACTTGATCATACTTTGCTGTTTGGACCACCAGGTCTTGGTAAAACGACGCTGGCGCACATCATTGCTCGTGAGATGGGCGTGAATCTACGTCAGACTTCAGGACCGGTGCTGGAGCGTGCTGGTGATCTCGCAGCCTTGTTGACCAACCTAGAGGCCAATGATGTCTTGTTCATTGACGAGATTCATCGCCTGTCACCCGTGGTAGAAGAGATTTTATATCCAGCCTTAGAAGACTATCAAATCGACATCATGATCGGTGAAGGACCGGCAGCGCGTTCGGTTAAATTGGATTTGCAACCATTTACGCTGGTTGGCGCGACTACCCGCGCTGGGATGTTGACGAATCCTTTGCGTGATCGTTTCGGTATCGTGGCACGTTTGGAATTTTATACTTCAGAGGAACTCAGTCGTATCGTCACTCGTTCTGCATCGTTGCTGCAAGTGCCGATTCAAGGCGATGGCGCTTTCGAAATCGCGAAGCGTGCGCGGGGCACGCCAAGGATTGCGAATCGCTTATTGCGCCGTGTGCGTGATTATGTGCAGGTAAAAGGCAATGGCGAAATCACCAAGCCGATGGCAGATGCAGCATTGAAGATGCTGGACGTAGATGCGGTCGGATTTGATGTGATGGATAGAAAATTACTCGAAGCCATCTTGTTTAAATTTGGTGGGGGGCCAGTCGGCTTAGATAATGTTGCAGCTGCAATTGGCGAAGAGCGCGATACGATAGAAGATGTGTTGGAGCCTTATCTGATACAGCAAGGTTATTTGCAACGTACACCGCGTGGCCGCATCGCCACCGCCAGCGCCTATGAACATTTCGGCTTAACTGCGCCGCGTACTAATCCGAATGGGGATTTGTGGGGTGCTTAACTTGATAAGGCGAGCGCCTTATCAAGTTAGAGTTTTTGGTTTATTGCACTCGTGTGCATTGACGTAACACGCATTTAGCGACGAAATCCCTTTTGGCTTCACAGCTCATCTTATAGACTTCCACGCTGCCAGTTGGCGAAACCAATCCGGCTCCTTTAGTGCCAATGCAGCCTGCTTCCTTTGCCATTCTTTCTACTGTGACTGATGATGTACCGAGTCTGAAAGGAATGGTTTCAATTTTGTCGTAGGTTGGCGCAGAGGTCGATGGTGTTGGCGTTGGTGTTGATGTTGTAATTGGCGTTGTGTTTGCCACTACGGTTTCATTCTGTTGCGGCACTGTTTTTTGCATAGCCATGTCTGGCGATTTTTCTGTAGTAATCGGTGCTGGCCTCGCAATGGAAGCAGTACTGGCGACCGGTGCAGGACTAGCAACCGGAGTAGAGCTAGCCACTGGAGTAGAGCTAGTAACCGGAGCAGGGCTAGTCATCATAAGTTCAGCTTTTGGTTGAGATGGCGATCCAGCTACAGCCGAGAATGCAAACATTTCGTTTTGTAAAGTATCGACACATGAGTTTGCGGCGTTCTTTTGTTCTAGCTTAAGTCTCGCTCCGTCATTTGCCAGCAACTCGTCGTAAGTTGGGGCATTTGTGTTTGATTCTGGAATGTGTTTACAAAACCCTTCAGCGACGACAGCTTTTGTATTGGTGTTAATCAGTCTTGCACGTGCGGTGTAAAGAATTCGATAGTGCGTCCAATCAGTGGCGAAATAATTCATACTCCAAACAAAGGTTTTTACATCCAGAATATATTGGGATGATGGGCTCGCAAGCGCCGCAATCTTGGTAACATCGTCGTCGGTAGCATTCAGTGGGGTTGCTATTCGTTTTACACCTAGTCTGTTTGACAAGGCAGTTGCCAAGTCATTTGACACCATCAATGCCGGGTCTCCAACCTTATATTTTTCAACAAGTTGATTGCCATCGCTGATCGCCGCAAAAGCGCCGATTAAGCCCAACGCTGCTTTGACTGGTGTCATAGCAGCAAAGTCAGGTTTCGGATAAGCGGTAACGGCAATGGTTTGATCTTTAAGAGCTGCCGCGTTGTTAGCGTCTAAGGTTTGTTTTCGTATTGTTGTGCAACCCGATAAGATCATTAATCCAATAATTAAAGTAAGTAAGCGATTCATGTAATGTAGACTTGGTTGACAAAGTTGAAAGGTGACGATTGAATTGATAGTCAATATTTGAATATCTTCAAAAATGAAAATACTACCATCAAAGTAGACTAGATCAGGCTAAAAACTGGTTGAGGTTTTTGCTTGAGATTTGATGCGGGCGCTTTTGTGTGGATTAAACGACGTTTATTAGTTGTTAAAAATATTGCTTTTTATAAAACTTGAACAAGAACTTTGTCTTAGTTTGACAAGTCTTGTTGGAAAAACATTTTGCTCGTTCAAAGAAGTGCAAAATCCCAGCCTGAGATGTTCAACTTTAAATAGTCCAAAAATTCTTACAATCCCGGGCAATTTCAGGTTTTGATACCGTCATCTCAAGATTGGACACGCCTTTTTAGTTTTTGCACCGTATCAAATTCGATCCAATGTATTGATTTTGATACGAACGTCTAGTTTGCCAGAAATTCATAGAGAGGCGTTTGTCTCCGTGAACAAATATCCTTTTTATTGTATTTATTTCGATACACGCTATTCTGTTAAAATTCCCCAAGAATTTCTTAAGTCTTTGATTTCATCGCAGAAAAATAGCGACAGGCCGCATGGCACGGTGATTGCTAATAAGAAGCAGGTTTAGTTTGACAGAGGTCATTATGCAACAAGAAGCTGGGCGCGCTGGCGCTCTTCTTACTATCGATTTGAAAGCCTTGCGGGCAAATTATCGATTTTTACAATCCCGCCTTGGTACCGCGCAATGTGGTGCCGCTGTTAAAGCTGATGCTTATGGCTTGGGCGCGATTCCTGTTTCTAAGGCTTTGGTGGCGGAAGGCTGCCGTCATTTGTTTGTAGCGCAACTGGAAGAGGCAATTAGCTTGCGCGCTCACATTAACCGTGATGTGGCGATTTACGTCATGCATGGTTCGCCCGTGGGTTACGAAGCTGAATTTATTGAATATGGCTGTACGCCTGTACTCAATAGTTTGGAGCAGATCAGTGCTTGGCGCATCTTGGCGAAAGAGCGCATGACAAATCTGCCAGCAATTATTCAAATTGACACTGGTATGGCGCGCATGGGCTTGTCCCAAGCGGAATTGCGGACTTGGCTGAGTGATTTTTCTATCACCGAAGGCGTAGATCTGCGTTACGTGATGAGCCATTTGGCGTGTGCCGAAGATCAGCTCGATCCTATGAATCAAATGCAATTAAGCGCCTTCAAAAATCTGCTCGCGCAATTGCGTCAGCAGTATCCTGATGTGAAGGCGAGTTTTTCGAATTCTTCAGGTATTTTCCTCGGACCAGAATTTCACTTTGATTTGGTGCGACCAGGTGCTGCCTTGTACGGAGTCGCTCCAGTTGCAGGTCAAGAGAGTCCTATGCAATCGGTGGTTCAATTGCAAGGTCGAATAATTCAGACGCGCGAAATTCCTATGGGCGCTTCAGTCGGCTACAGCAAAACTTGGCGTGCGACTCAGCCTTCTCGAATTGCCACGGTGTCTGTCGGCTATGCCGATGGCTGGTTGCGCAGTTTAAGCAATTGCGGTGTTGCTCATATCGCTGGGATAGAAGTGCCTATGGTCGGCAATGTTTCTATGGATACGATTACCTTGAATGTGAGTCACGTTGATCCGCAACTTTTGTATCCGGGCGCTTTGGTTGATTTGATCTGTCCAGATAATACCGTCGATCAGGTGGCAAAGCAGGCTGGCACGATAGGCTATGAAATTTTGACCAGCTTAGGGCCTCGTTACCAAAGGCATTATGTCGATTAGGTAATAGAGATTTGAGCCGCAGAGCGCGCAGAGAGATTTTTTTGAAATCAAAATGAGCTCTGAGTACTCCGCCCCTTTGCGGCAAAAAAGTTTTTTTGTTTTAAAGCATTCAGATATTTTATTGGGAAATAGTATGAAAATAGTTATCTTAGGAGCAGGCGTGATCGGTACATCGACTGCCTACTATCTGGCCAAAGCTGGGCATGAAGTCACGGTGATTGAGCGTCAAAGTGGTGCGGCTTTGGAAACTAGTTTTGCGAACGCCGGTGAAGTCTCTCCTGGTTATTCGGCGCCTTGGGCAGGTCCTGGTGTGCCGATGAAAGCGATAAAGTGGTTGATGATGGAACATAGTCCACTCGCAATCCGCCCGAGTACCGATCCAGCGATGTGGCGTTGGGTGTTTCAGATGCTAATGAATTGCACGAGTAAACGATACGAGATCAACAAAGGCCGTATGTTGCGCATGGCGCAGTATAGCCGCGATGTGCTTCAACAATTGCGAGAAGACACCGGCATTGCTTACGATGAGCGGACTCAAGGGACCTTGCAATTATTTCGAAATCAACAGCAACTCGACGGTTCTCAAGCCGATATCGACATTCTCAAGCGCTATGGTGTGCCGTATGAAACTTTGAGCGGTGACGAATGCTTACGTGTCGAGCCTGCATTGAAAAATGTGCGTGAAAAATTTGTCGGTGCTTTGCGCCTGCCAGGGGATGAAACCGGTGACTGCTTTAAGTTTACGCAAAATCTGGCAAAGCTGGCAGAGGGTCTGGGCGTGAAATTTGAATATGGTGTGAGCATAGAACGCATCATTGCCGAAGGCGATCAGGTCAAGAGTGTGCAAACGTCTAAAGGCCAGTTTACTGCGGACAAGTTCGTATTGGCCTTGGGTAGCTATTCACCGATTTTGTTGCGTGAACTCGGTATCAAAATTCCTGTGTATCCGATTAAAGGTTATTCGATCACGGTGCCGATTACCGACGCGACAGGCGCACCGGAATCGACGGTGATGGACGAGACTTACAAAGTCGCAATCACGCGTTTGGGTGACCGTATCCGTGTTGGCGGTACTGCTGAAATTACAGGTTACGATTTACGCTTGCGTGAATCACGGCGGAAGACTTTGGTGCACTCTGTGACCGATTTGTTTCCACAAGGTGGCGATGTCAGTAAGGCGGAATTTTGGACTGGCTTACGTCCTATGACGCCAGACGGGACGCCGATTATTGGGCCAACACCGTATCGCAATTTATTTTTGAATACCGGTCACGGTACTTTGGGGTGGACGATGTCTTGCGGTTCAGGACAATTCCTGGCGGACTTGATCTCTGGCAAGAAACCAGCTATTTCGACCGAAGGTTTGTACATGGATCGCTATGGCAGTGTGAATCGTCCGATAGCGATTTAATATGCATTGAGCCGCAGAGGCGCAGAGAACGCAGAGTGATTTGTGTATTTTCTCTGCGTACTCTGCGCCTCTGCGGCAAGATGTTTTTGATTTCTTAATTCAGAAGGTCAAGTAAAGTATGCGCGTCAATATTCCCTTTGAAGATCGAGTCGGTATTGCTCATGAGATTCTCGCGGTATTGGCGCGTCAGGGTTTGAACGTGCAGGCGGTGGAAGTCGATCCACCCAATATCTATATCGACATCCCCGAATTAAGACAAAGCATGTTGGCTAGCTTGCAGGCTGATTGTGATCAAGTGGCCGGTGTTGGCGCGATAGAAGTTGTCGATATCTTGCCCGGCATGCGGCGTAGTTTAAATCTCGATACCATCATGGCAGTGATGGAAGACCCCGTCCTTGCGATTGATGCTCTAGGACGGATCGTGATCGCCAACGCAGCTGCGGCAGAAGTAGTTCGTTGCACTGAAAAAGAACTCTGCCAAAAATCTCTGTACCAAGTTTTACAGGACAGCACTATCCAGCATGAATTGATTGCCAATGAATTTTGTGCTCCAACGCGCGAAGTGTTACTGAATGGCGAGCCATTCTTAATGGATGTGACGCCCGTATTTGAGCCATTATCTGCGGGTACTGCCAGCGATGGCATGGCGGTTGGTGCCTTACTTACACTGACCGCACCGAAACGCATAGGCGAGCGCTTACATGCGATCTCGCGTGCCGAAATTGGTGGCTTTGAAGCCATCATCGGCGACTCGGAACAAATTCGAGTGCTGAAAAAACGTGCAGCGCGGGTAGCGGTGGTCGACGCCCCTCTACTGATTACTGGGGAAACGGGAACCGGTAAAGAATTACTAGCGCAAGCCTGCCACGGTGTCAGCTCTCGCACTAACGCACCGTTTCTCGAATTGAATTGTGCTGCCTTGCCTGAGAGCTTAGCCGAGAGTGAATTGTTCGGTTATATGGCGGGCGCATTCACAGGTGCCAATCGTGGTGGCAAGCCTGGCCTGTTTGAGATGGCCGATGGCGGGACGGTATTTTTGGATGAAGTCGGTGAGATGTCCATGTACTTACAAGCCAAATTACTGCGTTTTTTAAATGACGGTAAGTTCCGCCGGATTGGTGGCGATAAAGAAATTCAAGTCAATGTGCGTATCATCAGTGCAACCCATAGAAATCTGCGAAAAATGGTGCAGGAAGGAAGCTTCCGCGAAGATTTGTTTTATCGTTTAAATGTGCTACATCTGGAAATGCCGCCTCTGCGTGAGCGTTCAGACGATATTCTGCTGCTGGCTCGTCACTTCATCGAGCGTGCTTGTACGCAAGCGCAAAAGCCGGTCTCGCGATTGAATCCTGCAGCCACTACCGCGATGCTGAGTAATCGTTGGCCAGGTAATGTGCGGCAATTGCAAAATGTGGTGTTTAGAGCGATCACGATGTCCGACCAGCGCGTATTAGATGCGGCGGATCTGGATTGGGCGGAAGATTCTATGCAGGGCGAAGCGGTGGGTTTTGAAGAAGCAGAGACTTGGGAAGCCTCAGTCAATCAGTTCGAAACGGCATTGCTAACTAAGCTGTATCAAGAATTTCCATCGAGCCGCAAACTGGCAGCGCGCCTCGACACCTCTCATTCCATGATTGCAGCTAAACTGCGCAAGCATGGAATTCCGAAAAAATAATCTAGTCGTTGGCGGATCCTAAATCTGGATTGTCCGGATCTTCTGGTAAATTGACCGCAGGAATCGTGTACTTTTCTTCAGCCCAGGCGCCCAGATCGATTTGTTTACAACGTTCTGAGCAAAACGGACGAAAAGGATTTTCGGAAGACCAAACGACTTTCGCCGCGCAAGTGGGGCAGGATACGACTGTTGCCATAATTCAGTGAGTTTAAAGTTGCTAAAGGTCAGAAGTTACAAAAGCTTAGAAATTACAAAGCGTCAGATCGAAAGGTACGTCACCTTCGAATGGTTTCGGTTTCATATCGCCGTCTTGCGACATGATGCGTATCCATAGCATGTATTTATTCGCTGAGATTTCAGGGATGGCACCCAACTCTTGGGGAAGTGTGACACGTAGTAATTGATACACTTTGCCTTGCAACATTTGCTGATAGCTACCACTTTGAGCAATCACCTTAGTTGTGCCGCCAGACTCGCGTAATAGTCTTAAAACTACACTGATTGCATCGAATAAGGGGGCGATTGGCGCGAACCAAGTCGAAATGTCCGTAAAACGTTTTTCGGCAGGCAGTTTTTTCCATGCGTGATAGCTGGGTAAATCAAATTCGCATGCACCGCCTGGAATGATTGTCCTGCCGCGAATACTCATGAGCCATTCGTTGTCACGGATATTTTGTCCTGTTTTCCCAGTACATGTCATCAGATTGACACTGGCACGTTCGACATCATTTATGACCTGGTCAAGCATGTCGGCTTGTACATTAGGATTTGATTTGAAGCCAATTAAGGTGTTTTTTTGGCGGTCAAGTTCTTGCAGTAAATCGGATTTTAAGTCGGCGCGGCCTGCTACTTCGAGCATTTCAAAAATAGTAGCGATCGCAACATGATGTTGCAGTGAATCAGACTGGTGTAAGAAAAAAGAAAATTTCTCGTACAGGTCTTCTAACCGCAATAAGGTGCGTATGCGCTCGTTAAAAGGGTACTCATAAACGATCAAAATAAATTCCCTGTAAATTTGGTCTTGCTTGCTGCCATTTCGTTTTTGATAAACGATTAGCGAGCTATAAGTGAGTTATAAATGAGTATTTAATGAACTCTAAATAATCTTCACGTGATTCTGAACCAAGCGGCGCAAAATTACAAACATTGCGTGCGTTTGATTAGCCTGAAATTACAAATTTCAGGTATTTTTTATGCAGTCGTTCTACCTCAGTGCGCACATGAGACAAATTCGCCATGGAATTAATAATATCGTCTGCATGTGCCAGACGTTCCTCGCGGCTTGCCTGCGCGCTCAAAATTCTTAAAACTTGTGTTCTTTCAAAGTGGTTGCGTTGCATTACCCGCTCAATTTGAGTCTCCGGATCGCAATCGACTACTAGAATTCGTTTCACTCGCGCACGCCATTCGCCAGATTCAATCAATAGAGGGACTACAAAGATCGGGTACGCACCATTGGCGGCTTTTGCTTCAACTTCGCATTGTTGGCGAATCAAGGGGTGCAAAATATTTTCTAACTGTTTTTTCGCTGTTTCATCCGAAAACGCCAATTCACGCATTTTGGGCCTGTCCATCGCACCTTCAGCATTGATAAATTCGGTTCCGAAATTCTCAGCAATAGAGGGAATTGCAGCGCCACCAGCTTGAGTCAATTGATGGGCAATGAGGTCGGTATCGATAATGCTAGCGCCCAGATCCGCGAACATGTTAGCGACGGTTGTTTTGCCACTACCGATACCACCGGTTAGTCCTATATTGAAAACACCATTATGCATTTCAGTTGATCAAGCCTAGGTATTGATTGGTCAAATTTTTCCCCCAGACCAAGGCAACTAAGCCAGCGATGGCCAAATAAGGACCAAAAGGAATGGGTTTGCCTTTACCTAACTTTCCAAGAACTATCATAGAAATACCGATAATTGCTCCAACAGCAGAAGACAACAGTATGATCAAGGGCAGCATACTCCAGCCCATCCATGCTCCTAGCGCTGCGAGTAGCTTAAAATCACCGTAACCCATGCCTTCTTTTCCAGTGGTGAATTTAAACAGCCAGTACACTGACCACAGTGACAGATATCCCGCTACTGCACCAATGACTGCGCTTTCGAGCGAGGTAAATGTGCTGAAAATATTCAATAACAAACCAACCCAAAGTAAGGGTAAGGTAAGGTCATCCGGGAGCAACTGGGTATCGGCATCAATAAAAGTCATCGCGACTAAGAACCATACAAACACCATGGCGCCTAAGCCGGGGAGACCGCTGCCGAAATGCCAGATCATGAATGCTGAAAGTAGCCCGGTGATTGCTTCAATCATGGGATAGCGTTTTGAGATCGGCGTTTTGCACGAGGTGCATTTTCCGCCAATAATCACATAACTGAGCACAGGAATATTCTCCAGCGCCGTGATCTTGTGTCCGCAACTCGGACAAGCTGAGCGTGGCAGTATTAGGTTATAGCGCTCGGGGTGCGGCAATTCTTTGCCCGACTCCTGTGCGACATAATTATCCGACTCCCTTTGCATCATTTTCGGGAGACGGTAAATCACGACATTCAGAAAACTACCGATTAGCATCCCCAGAATGCCAAGAATAATGGTGCTGATAAGTGTTTCTGGCTCTGCGAAGAAAATCAACTCCATCACTACACCACTGAACCAAGTTTGAAAATTGGTAAGTACATCGCAACCACCAAGCCACCGATGATAACTCCCAAAATCACCATGATAATTGGTTCCATCAGGCTGGACAATGCGGCGACCGCTTCATCCACTTCGGCCTCGTAAAAATCTGCAACTTTACCTAGCATTGCGTCTAGCGCACCTGATTCTTCGCCAATCGCAACCATCTGCGTTACCATAGTTGGAAATACATTGGCATTTTGCATGGCGACAGTGAGGCTGGTACCTGTAGTTACTTCGGTTTGAATCTTGATAGTGGCATCTAGGTAGACTGCATTGCCTGAGGCGCCGCCAACGGAGTCGAGCGCTTCAACCAAAGGAACGCCTGCTGCAAACATCGTTGCCAAGGTGCGTGTCCATCGTGCAATGGTTGCCTTTCGTATAACATCGCCAAAAATTGGCGCTTGTAATAAGGCTCTATCCATAAATTGCTGCATTTTCAGAGAGCGCTGCCAAGTTTGGAGAAAGAAATAAATCGCGCCGCCAATTCCACCAAAAATCAGATACCAATTTTTGACAAAAAATTCGGAAATCGACATTACTACCAGCGTTGGCATAGGCAGATCTGCGCCGAAACTAGTAAATACTTCTTTAAACGCAGGTACCACCCAAATCATAATAACCGCTGTAACAATAAAAGCGATCGATAGAATTGCAATTGGATAGGTCATGGCAGATTTAATTTTAGCCTTAATCGCCAAAGTCTTTTCTTTGTAAATAGCAAGTCTTGTTAATAGGTCTTCCAAAATACCAGCTTGCTCGCCAGCACCCACCAAGTTACAAAATAGTGGGTCAAAGTACAGTGGATATTTTCGAAATGCATTATTCAGGCTTGTACCCGTTTCGATATCTCCACGAATATCGAGCAATAATTTGGATACAGATGGATTGGCGTGACCTTTACCCACGATGTCAAAAGACTGCAGAAGTGGTACACCCGCTTTCATCATCGTCGCCAATTGTCGGGTAAATAAAGTAATGTCTTTATCGGTGATTGCTTTTCCGGAACTATAGGTTTTCTTTTTTATTTTTACAACAACAATGCCCTGACGCCGGATCGTGGCGGCAACAATAGTTTCACCACCAGCGCGCATTTCACCAGTAACTTTCTTACCTTGTCTATCTTTACCTTCCCAGGCGTACAAGGATTCTTTTACTTGTCCTGGTTTGGCTGGTTTTTTTGACGTCGTTGCCATTCTTTTTCCTATGCTTTATTCATTCGTGCAGCCGAGAACTTCTTCTAAGCTAGTTAAGCCTTGACGTACTTTTTGTAGCCCCGAGCGACGCAAGCCTTTTACGCCTTCAGATTCGGACTGTTTGCGAATCTCTAGCGCGGTTCCATTGGCTAAAATGATTTTTTCTATGGCTTCTGTGATCGGCATAATTTGATAGATACCGACTCGACCTTTATAACCGGAGCCATTGCAACGCTCACAACCTACTGGTCCGTTAGCTTTCCATGTGCCGTCGAGCTCTTCATCTAAAAAGCCAGCCGCTAATAAGACTTCATCTAGAATTTCGACAGGCTTTTTACAAGTACAAAGGCGGCGAGTAAGGCGTTGCGCGGTGATTAAGATGACAGATGAAGCAATATTAAACGGTGCGACCCCCATATTCATCAGGCGGGTTAAAGTGGATGGCGCATCATTAGTATGCAGTGTTGAGAACACCATATGACCAGTTTGCGCTGCTTTAATCGCGATATCTGCTGTTTCCAAATCACGAATCTCACCTACCATGATGATGTCAGGATCTTGACGAAGAAAAGACTTCAAGGCGACTGGGAAAGTTAATCCTGCTCTGTCATTGATATTAACTTGGTTGACGCCGGGTAAGTTAATCTCAGCAGGATCTTCTGCAGTGGAAATATTAATTCCCGGTTTATTAATCACATTCAGACAGGTATACAGTGAGACCGTTTTCCCTGAGCCGGTTGGTCCCGTGACCAACACCATGCCATACGGACGTTGAATTGCATCCATCAAAATCTCTTTTTGGTCTGGATCATAACCCAGCGCATCAATACCCATTTGCGCTTGCGATCCATCCAAAATACGCATAACGATTTTTTCGCCAAACAGCGTAGGTAAAGTACTTACCCGGAAATCAATAGCTTTACTTGCTGATAGCACCAGCTTCATTCGACCATCTTGCGGTACGCGTTTTTCTGAAATATCGAGTTTCGAGATAACTTTGATACGAGAGACCAATTTGTCTTTGATCGCCAGGGGCGGCTGCGCAATTTCTCGTAGCTCACCGTCAACACGGAAGCGAATTCGGTAAAATTTTTCGAAAGGTTCGAAATGTAAATCCGACGCACCTAAATTGATAGCGTCGATCAACATTTTTTGCAAAAATTTAACAATAGGTGCGTCATCAACTTCCGCCGCTTGCGTTTCGGCCACACCTGCATTTAAATCTTCTTCTTTGAAGTCAAGTTCAAAGTCATCGCCTGCTAGATCGGTGATGGTCTGATCCGATGATTTTGTTAGTTTTTCGATTAGTTTGGACAGTGCATCGTGTTGCACAATTACAATGTCAACGCTTAGTCCAGTTTGGAATTTAATCTGATCAATCGCAATAGTATTTGTCGGATCAGAGATCGCGACAGATACTTTGTTCGCCTTTTTAGATAGGGCGATGACCTTTTGTGATTGCATCATTTTGGTATCAATGACCTTGGCTGGTAGCATTGATTCATCAAATACTGTCAAATCGACCTGCGGATAGCCAAAGGTTTCCGAGCAAAAAGTTGCAAGATCCCGTGCATTAATCGTACCGCTTTGTATCAATGCATCTAGAAATGAGCTCTTATCTATTTGAGTTTTCTTTTGGATCGCCTCAATTTGTGCTGGCGAAACCAAATTTGCTTGTGCTAAAGCACGGGCTAAGCCCGAGACGGGAAGACTGGATGCTGAATTTGGTGGAGCCACTGACATAGTTTTCTATCGGAAATTAGTTGGATCATAGGATGCTTTGTGATAATGCAACTAAGTGAGGCTTTTGTAAATAGGCATCTTACTTGTAGGACACAGAACGTGGTATTGAAGACCACCAATTTGCTTGATTTTTACTAACGAACTAATGTCTGGGTCGTGCCGATACTTGATGAATGTCTAATGTGCTTTAACCGGATCGTAATCAGTGATTGCGATTAACCGCCAAAAAAGCTAAGTCTATTAAAGCCTGCTTGTAAACAGAATCCGGTAAATCTTGTATCACTTCAGCCGCGCGGGCTGCCGCTTTGTCGGCTTCCCCCTTGGTGTAGGCGAGTGCGCCAGACTGCGTAATCGCGCTCAAGATAGCATCAAATTTCGACTCGTCGCCTTCTTCTATGCAGGCTTTAACTAATGCTTTTTCTTCATCACTACCATTTTTCATTAGATAAATTAAAGGCAAAGTCGGCTTGCCTTCACGCAAATCATCACCGACATTTTTACCTATTTCCTCTGCGACACCAGAATAATCAAGCACATCGTCGATTAACTGAAATGCGGTACCCAATGAGCGACCATATTCGCCAGCTGCCGTGATTTGTGTTGGGGTCGCGCCGCTAATTAATGCACCAATTTCCGCTGCGGCTTCGAATAACTTAGCTGTTTTACAGCGAATTACCTCTAAATAGCGCTCTTCTGTTACATCGGGATCATGCATATTCAGTAATTGCAAAACTTCACCCTCGGCAATCACATTGGTCGCATCTGCCAAGATTTGCATAATCTGCATGCTATTAATTGTCACCATCATTTGAAATGCGCGTGAATACAAGAAGTCGCCGACTAATACCGACGCTGCATTCCCAAATAAGGCATTGGCGGTTTGGCGCCCGCGACGCATAGAGGATTCATCGACTACATCATCATGTAACAAGGTTGCAGTGTGAATGAACTCGACGATCGCTGCCAAATCATAATGATGTTTGCCTTGATAACCGTAAGCATTTGCCATCAATAGTACCAATACAGGTCGAATACGTTTGCCACCTGCGTTAATAATGTACTCGGAGATTTGGCTGACTAGCGCCACATCAGAATGCAATTGTTGGCGTATCACCAGATTGACGGCATCCATTTCTGGCGCGATTAATAGATTGATGGTGTTTTGGTTAGGCGTGGCAGACAAGGGGATATCCTGCAAAGAGCTAATAAAATGTGGCGTGATTATACGATATCAACGCGATGCCAACGCGAAGTCAACGCATAGCTGCACAAAAACTGCGCCTCCAGGGTTGGCTTTTGCTGAGCTCTTTCTTTGTGATTTTATTTTGTTCAACTTCCGCCATAGCAGTAACCCCTTATTTTCCGATCGCAAATTGCCGCAAAAAAGCAGGCTGTCGTTCCAATCAAATTGTGATGGGCGTGCCATCTTGGCTGGACAATCGGGGTAAAGGCGGTTTGGATTCTAGTATCTTGACCGTTTTGCAAGAACCCAAAAAGTTGCGTGTGGGAGTTGCCTTTTGGAATTTGCAACTGGCCGGATATCGATGGCGCAACGCTCATACCTGGTGAAAGACCCAGCAATTGCGTGGCAAAAGAGTGAAGTAAAGGCTCAAACCAAAGCTGAGCTGAAAAAGGCTACGCCGTAAAATATTGTTTTCTATGTATGAATGCCCATGCGACTGCTGAAAAATTACGCAAAAGTCTTTGACCGACCTAAGTAAGCTATGTATAATCCGCAGTTCCCTTGATTTTTTGTTGATGATGTCAGTCACTGTCAGTAAAAGCGCTCGGGAATCCCTATTATTTATTTGATGAGGTTTCACATGTACGCGGTCATAAAAACCGGTGGCAAACAATATAAAGTTGTCGCTGGTGAAAAACTTAAAGTAGAACAGATACCTGCAGACATTGGCTCCGAATTCACTATCGATCAAGTACTCGCTATGGGTGCTGGAGAAACCATTAAATTTGGTACTCCGCTGGTCGCAGGTGCAACGGTGCTGGTTAAGGTAATCGACCAAGGTCGTCACGACAAAGTTCGCATTTTCAAAATGCGTCGTCGTAAGCATTACCAAAAGCGCCAAGGTCATCGCCAAAACTACACTGAACTGCAAATCGTTTCTATCAACGGTTAATCCCGTTAAGAACGACGTAGAGCATATTCACTAGAATTCAAGGAGCTATTAAATGGCACATAAAAAAGGCGGCGGCACCACGCGCAACGGCCGTGACTCAGAGTCAAAACGCTTAGGCGTTAAAGTTTACGGCGGCCAAGCTATCAATGCTGGCGGTATCATCATTCGTCAACGCGGTACAAAAGTACACGCCGGTGAAGGTGTTGGTATGGGTAAAGATCACACTTTGTACGCTCTGGTAACAGGCAAAGTACAATTTGCAATCAAAGGCGCGTTACGTCGCCAAACAGTAATGGTTGTTGCTTAATTCATTAAGCGTACAATTTGCTGAACAAAAAGGCTCTGCCATAGGTAGAGCCTTTTTGGTTTTCAGAGGAATTGGAAGTAAATGTTACAAAAAATGCTGAAAACTAGTATTAGTTAACTTCCATATGAAAAATGATGATCGTAGCGATCGTCAAGCTTAATTGCCTTAGCCAATTAGCATACTTTGTCTTAGAACATTGTCTATTGCTGCTAGTGAAATAAAACAGCACAATAGCCCGTTCAGACTCTCAATTCGTAATCACCCAGTGTTCAGTTTTTAAGCGCGTCTACATCAAACCAGATGCCACCAAAAAGAAAGACTGGGAATCAAGGCTGAAAAGCCCTTTCGTTTAGGCGGCAAACATGAAATTTATTGACGAAGCAAGAATCGAAGTCATTGCAGGTGATGGCGGCAACGGTGTTGCGTCCTTCTGTCGTGAGAAATTCCGCCCGTTCGGCGGCCCTGATGGTGGTGACGGCGGCAAAGGCGGCAGTATTTTCGCCGTCGGCGACCGTAACATCAACACACTGGTCGATTTCCGCTATTCTAAATTACACAAAGCCAAGGACGGTGAAAACGGTCGTGGCGCAGATTGCTACGGCAAAGGCGCTGACGATATCCGTTTGCGTATGCCAGTCGGCACCTTAATCATGGATCGAGATACCGATGAAGTCATCGCCGATATCACGGAACATGGTCAAGAAGTTTTATTAGCGCGTGGCGGTGAAGGTGGTTGGGGTAATATCCATTTCAAATCATCGACCAATCGTGCACCACGCCAACGTAGTGATGGTAAAGAAGGCGAACGCCGCGAACTGAAATTGGAATTAAAAGTGCTGGCAGACGTCGGTCTTTTGGGTTTGCCAAATGCGGGTAAATCGACTTTCATCACGGCTGTTTCCAATGCTCGTCCTAAGATCGCTGATTATCCTTTCACCACTTTGCATCCAAACTTGGGCATGGTTCGTGTTAGTCACGAAAAGAGTTTCGTGATTGCCGATATTCCAGGTTTGATTGAAGGCGCAGCGGACGGTATCGGCCTCGGTGTGCAATTTCTCAAGCATTTACAACGCACCGGTTTGCTCTTGCACATCGTTGACTTAGCACCGTTTGATGATGACGTCGATCCAGTCAAAGACGCCAAAGCTTTGATTAAAGAATTAGCCAAATACGACGAATCTCTGGCAGAAAAACCGCGTTGGTTAGTCTTGAACAAGCTCGACGTTTTAAGCGCAGAAGATCGCAAAAAACGCGTCAAAGATTTCGTCAAACGCTTTGGCTGGAAAGGCCCGGTATTCGAAATCTCCGCCTTGAATCACGAAGGTTGCCAAGCTTTGGTCAACGACATCTATGCGCATTTAGCAGAGAAACGCCAGGCAGAACAGCGTTCACAAGAAACCCAGATGAAAGAAGAAGCGCAGGGAATTTTGTCGATTGATCCTGATGATCCGCGTTTTAAAGTGATTGATTGATTCGATTATCTCGAAGTGATACAAAAATAAAAGAGAGCCGACTTGTTCGGCTCTTTTTACGTTTACGCTTGATTTTTCATGGTCTTGAATCAAAACAAAATTCTGAAAACTAAAACAAATTCAGAATAATGTATAATTTGTGGGATTCAATTCCGAATGAAAACGCGATATCTTATTTCTCATGCAATCCCTAATCCAAAACGCTAAACGCCTGATTATCAAAGTTGGTTCCTCGCTCGTCACCAATGAAGGTCGTGGTCTCGACCGTATTGCTATCGCTAATTGGGCGCAACAGATTGCGGTGCTAAGAGCGATGGGGAAAGAAGTGGCGCTGGTTAGCTCGGGGGCGATTGCCGAAGGCAGGCAGCGTTTGGGTTTTGAGACCCGACCTACCGGTGTGCATGAATTGCAGGCTTGTGCCGCGGTGGGGCAGATGGGTTTGGCGCAGATTTATGAGACTAGCTTTCGGGCGCACGATTTAGGGACAGCGCAGATTTTATTGACGCATGCCGATCTGGCGGATCGTGAACGGTACTTGAATGCGCGCTCCACATTGTTGACCTTGCTTGGCTTTGGCATCGTACCTGTAATTAATGAAAACGATACTGTGGTGACTGATGAAATCAAATTTGGCGATAACGATACGCTCGGTGCTTTAGTGGCGAATCTGGTCGAAGCTGATGCCTTGATTATTTTGACTGATCAAAAAGGTTTATACACGGCCGATCCACGCAAAAATCCCGATGCGCAATTTGTCCATGAGGCACGTGCTGGAGATGTGGCGTTGGAGGCGATGGCGGGTGGTGCTGGTTCTAGTCTTGGGAGTGGTGGTATGTTGACCAAGATTCTTGCGGCAAAACGTGCAGCGCGTTCTGGTGCGCATACGGTGATTGCCTGGGGGCGCGAAGAGAATGTGCTGGTGCGCCTGGCAAACGGTGAAGCGATAGGCACGCAATTGAGTTCTGACATGGCACCACTGGCCGCACGTAAGCAATGGATGATGGATCATTTACAGACTTCTGGGCAAGTTGTATTAGATGCGGGTGCGGTGATTAAACTGCGTGATGAAGGTAAATCTCTACTGGCGATCGGTGTGTCCGACGTGCGAGGTGAATTTGGTCGTGGTGAAGTCGTGAGTTGTGTGGATGTTAGTGGGCGAACCATCGCGAAAGGCTTGAGTAATTACAGTAGCGGCGATGCGCGTCGTATTATGCGTAAGGCATCATCAGAGATTGAGAGTATTTTGGGATTTGTCGAAGAGCCAGAATTAATCCATCGAGATAATCTGGTGTTGGTTGCCTAGTTGTTGATTGGCAAAAGACAACAAAAAAGCCCGCAATGTTTGAACATTTTGCGGGCTTTCTTATTTTCTGGTGACGGATTATTTATCTGCCATTCTGACCAAAGTCGATTTTCCAAACAGGCTTTCAATTAAATCTACCGCCAAAATCGCAGTCTGATTGCGTAAATCCAAAGCAGGATTGAGTTCAACAACGTCGAGTGAGCGCAATAAACCGGTATCAGCAATCATTTCCATACACAATTGGGCTTCGCGATAAGTTGGTCCACCAAGTACCGCAGTGCCTACGCCGGGCGCGATGTCGGGATCGAGACAATCGAGATCGAAGCTAACGTGGATATGGGTATTTTCATCAACGCCTTCGAGCGCCTTCAGCATTACCGCGCGCATGCCGTGTTCGTCGATGTAGCGCATGTCGAATACAGGAATGCCCATGTCGTGAATGAATTGACGTTCACCATCATCGACACTGCGAATCCCGATTTGACGGATTTCATTTGGTTGCATCGCAGGTGTGTAGCCACCGTAGGCGATTAACTGTTCTGGTCCATGACCCATCAAGCATGCAACTGGCATGCCGTGAATATTGCCAGTTGGACTGATAGTCGACAAATTGCTGTCGGCATGGGCATCGAACCACAGAACGCGTAATTTTTTGCCGGTATCTTTGCAGTGTTTTGCCACCGCGCTAATGGAACCGATCGCCAGGCAGTGATCGCCACCCAACATCATAGGCAGATGACCTTGCTTTAATGCATTACTGACTTCGTCATAAACTGCTTGATTCCAGTCTATGGCCTCGTTCAGATGGCGCAAGCCATTGACTGGCGCTTGCCAGGGATTGGCGGGACCCTGCAAATTGCCGTGGTCAATTACTGTCAAGTCTCGCGCTTCCAGTGCCTGCGTTAAGCCTGCCACGCGCATTGCGTCAGGACCCATGCCTGCACCTTTGACACTTGCGCCAACATCGGTCGGTGCACCAATTAAGGAAATAGTTTTCATTGTCTCTTCTTTGCTTTCAAAAAAACGTTCAGACTTTAGTCATTCTCGCAGCAATCTTGCGCGTGCGGGCGTAATGGTACTGGCTTAATCACTGATTAGGACTGGTTTTTTATGCCTTTTTTATGAGTAAATGAAGCTAGCGCTCTCATTCGTATTCAAATTTGCATTCATCAGGTGGGGGAATTATATGCTTACATGCGATAATTTGATTTCGTAATTATTAGGTATAATCGGCTAAATAGAAATTAAATTTCATTTAATGCTTATTTGAGGAATTTAGTTATTGTTTTGAGATTTTATTCGGAATTTATGGGAAGGTGGGTGATGTGTGGATAACTACGATTTGAATATTTTGCGCCATTTGCAAGACGATGGGCGTATCAGTAATCTACAACTGGCAGAGAAAATACATTTGTCTCCTCCTCAAACTTTACGTCGGGTGCGAGCTCTTGAGGAAGCGAATGTGATTCGTTCTTATACGGCGCAAGTCGCGCCTGAGGCCATCGGTTTAGGTGTAATGGCTTTCGTTAGTTTATCGCTAGATAGAGAGCAAAATCGCAATGCACGTGAAATTGAAAGACATTTAAAAGCCTTTCCCGACATTATTGAGTGCCATACTATTTCGGGTGATTTCGACTATTTGTTGAAAGTAGTGGCAAATGATTTGAAGAGTTTGTCGCAGTTTTTGACAGACAAGTTGATGCAAGTCCCGG
This sequence comes from uncultured Undibacterium sp., assembly GCA_963512475.1. Lineage (GTDB taxonomy): Bacteria > Pseudomonadota > Gammaproteobacteria > Burkholderiales > Burkholderiaceae_D > Undibacterium. The sequence goes on along the minus strand of CAUPNA010000023.1, from coordinate 5,172 downwards.
GCGTAGGCAATCTGCGATCAATGATATGCATGGAAGAGATTAAGCCAGTTAGTAGTTTGCCTATACGTTAGTTTGCTAATAAGTAGAGGGGGGTATTCTTGGGCTGCTTTTGGATGCACTTTAGTGGTCGGCATTCGCCAATATCCAAGAATGCAAGAAAAACACAACGAAATGCAAATAATTCCTGCGCATGCTAGTTCTCAGCAGGTAGAATGCCAAATTGGTACGAAACCATGAAAATTGTTAATGCATTGATCTTGATTTCGTTAGATGTACGGCTCGTTATTGGTTTGATTAATAGCCTTTTAATGATTCAATTGATGGCGTAATTAATGATCTAATGCAGGCTTTTTAAAAACTCATCTTGAGGTGATTCTTCATGTTAAAGAAAAATATTCTGGTTGCAGCCATCGTTTTGGGTAGCGCATTTGCGAGTGCACACGCGGCTGCGCAAACAACTTATTTTGGCGGCTCCGTTGGTCGTGCGAAATGGAATTTTGATTGCGTTGGCTCGACTAGCTGCCATACAGCCGCTGGAACTTGGAAGCTATTTGGCGGTTACGATTTCTCACCTAATTTTGGTGTTGAAGGTAGCTATGTGTATTTGAATGAAGTTGGTGCCAGTGATTCTACGTTGAAGGCAACTTTCAACGGTCGTGGTGCGGATATCGCTGGTGTTGTTAAGACCACGCCAGTGAATAACTTTGTCGGTTTTGCGAAATTAGGTATTGCCTTTATGAAGGGCGAGATTGTTGCCAGCGCAGCAGGTTTTACTGGCTCTGAAACGCATTACTCTGGACAGCCTTTGATCGGTTTGGGTGTTATGTATCAAATCGATAAAAAAGTGGCTGTGCGTGCTGAAGTCGATAACCGTAAAGTTAAGATTTCAGGTTTTAGGGATACGACTTTTGGCGTGACCAGCTTCACTATAGGTGTGCAATCAGAGTTCTAAGATCGTTAATTTGCTCATGTGCTTAGAGGGCGATCAGATTTGACGCCTTGTCTTTTTTGAGTATTTCACGATAAAAAAGCAGTCGCATTTTGCGGCTGCTTTTTTTTGCGCGATTGAATTTCGCTAGTTGCTCTCAAATCGTTCTCGATTGCGTTTTTTTAACCCCTTGTTGAAATGTTTTTTGCAACGCTAAATATATCGATTCAAGGAAGATTTGGTACGACAATACATGTATTTGGATTGACCAAAATAGTATTTTTGGTGAACCAAAAAATGATTTTGGTAAGACCAATTGTTGTTTTTTTGGGAGATTTACAAATTTTTTTATTGCGCTCATTCACTGACTTTAATTCAACTAGATCTATTTCTATTGGGAAAGTTGTGTCATTTTTTTTGGTAGTTGAACGAAGTTAATGGTATTTTTTCAGATTTTATCGGCGCATGGTATTTTTAAAAATTATCTCAAAAGAAACATTAAGAACTATTTTTTGACTGATTGTCTATTTTGCTACAGCGATAGTTCTCGCGTTGATCGAGGAAATAATTTTAGAATTGGTTCAAAGCTAGGTAGATAGAAATGTATTTGAGTTTTGCTCGCGTTCGCGATATCGGTCGATCACCATATCGTGGTGAGGCATCAGAGGCGATTCATACACTAGTTTATTCACAATAATTCGAGACCAAAGGAATATGATCATGCGCAATACGAACTTGAAACAAAGAATAGGTCGATTCGCCTTGACCAGCTCTGTGCTGGCGATGGCAATCAGCAGTGCTTACGCTCAGGAAGCAAAGAAAACGGATGAACAGCCGACCTTGGTAGTGGTTACAGGTTTGCGCGCATCTTTGGAAAGTGCATTGAATAAAAAACGCGACGACAACGGTATTGTCGATGTCATCAAATCAGAGGATATGGGTAAATTCCCAGATACCAATCTGGCCGAGTCTTTGCAACGTATTCCTGGTGTGGTCATTGATCGTGATGCGGGTGAGGGACGCAGTGTTACCGTGCGTGGTTTGGGACAAGATTTTACCCGTGTTCGTATCAACGGTATTGAAGGCTTGGCGACCACTGGTGGCACGGATAGCTCAGGCGGCGCGAATCGTTCGCGTGGTTTTGACTTTAATGTATTTCCTTCTGAATTGTTTAATTCTTTGACAGTACGTAAGAGCGCTTCTGCCGATGTGGATGAAGGCTCGCTTGGTGCTACCGTCGATTTGCAAACCATGCGCCCGTTTGATATGCGCGGCTTTAATGCAACCGTGATGGCAAAAGGTCGTTACAACGATTTGTCACAGAAGACAGATCCGCGAGTTGGTTTCTTGATTTCGAATACCTTTGCAAACAATACTTTCGGTGCTTTGCTGTCAGGGGCATTTTCGAAACGTCGTGTTTATGAAGAGGGCTTTAGTACCGTGCGTTGGGATAATGGTCCTTCATCCGGAGGCTGGTGCTCACCAGTCGGCGTGACGCCTGCCAATCCAACTACCACAGCGACGACATGCGGACCGACCGCGCAAGGCGTCGCACGTCTGCCAGGTGCCGCTGAAAGCATTGCAGCCTATAACTTAGCCAGCTCATCTAACAATTTTGTACCTCGCTTACCGCGCTATGGCCGCTTGACGCATGATCAGGATCGTTTGGGTTTAACCGCGTCGCTGCAATATAAACCGCAACGTGGCACTACCTTGTCTTTGGATTTGCTGTATTCCAAATTGGATGCGACACGTCAAGAAGATTTCTTGGAAGCGATCTCTTTTAGTCGTAGTGCGAGCCAAGGTGGTAAGCCACAAACCAGTGTTGTGAAGACTGAATATGCACCGAATGGCGCTTTGTTATACGGCATGTACAACGGTGTAGATATTCGAGCTGAATCTCGTTTCGATCAGCTATCAACCACTTTTACCCAACCAACTTTGACCTTGGATCATCAATTCAGCGAAACTTTCCGCATGAATGCGCGCATTGGTCGTGCGACGTCGAAGTTTGCCAATCCTATACAGACCACGACCACCTTAGATGCGTTAAACGTGAATGGTTATGCATTGGATTTCCGTGCGAATGACCGCATGCCGACGATTACTTATCCGTTTGATGTGACTTCTGCTACCGGCCCTATGACCTTGGTGACGGTGCCACAAGTCACGACAGGTACGCAGCCAAACACGGTGGCCAATACTTCAACTAGTGAAATCCGGATTCGCCCACAAGGCGCGAACAATCGTAATGATGTTGCGCACGTCGATTTTTCTTGGGACGCAATCGAAGATAAGCTGACTTTGCGTGCTGGTGCCGACTATAAGAAATATACTTTTGATTCTTACGAGTCACGTCGCGTCAATCAAAACGATACGATTTTTGCGCCTAATGCGGGTACCAGTATCGCCAGCTTGACGACGCAATTAACCGGGTTCGGCCGCGGTCAAAATTTACCGGCAGGTACATCAACCTCTTGGTTGATTCCTGATCTGAATGCAATTGCTAAGGCTTACGATATTTATTGCAATTGTTTGAAAAGTGGCCCAGCAGGCGGTCCAGGTGATTTCACTTTGTCGTCGATTACTAACGGTAATGCACGTGGTAATAACCGCGCGGTGACTGAGAACGATAAGAGCGCTTTCGTCATGGGTGACTTCACGAACAATATTGCTGGTTTCCCTGTTCGTGGTAACTTTGGTGTGCGGTATGTGCAGACAGTGCAGATCGCAACTGGCTATCAAGCAAATGCTGGCGGCACTGCGGTGACGGTACGTAATTCATACAATGATGTGTTGCCTTCAGTGAATATCGCTTTGAACCTTTCAAGAGATTTCATCGCTCGCTTTGCTGCCGCCAAAGTGATGGCACGTCCGCAACTGGGTAACTTAAATCCAGGTGGAACGATCTCAACGACGGGTACGCTGTCTGTCACCAGTGGTAATCCTTTGTTGGAGCCATTCCGCGCCGATACGTTTGATTCGAATTTTGAATGGTATTTTGGTAAAAATGCGTTCTTAGGTTTAGGTTTATTCCAAAAAAATATCAATACCTACATTCAAAGCATACGGACTAACGTCGCTTTTAAAGATACCGGCTTGCCTATGTCTTTACTGCCAGCCAACTTCACAGGTGAAGAAGTATTTCAGGTAACGGCGCCAATTAATACCAAAGGCGGCAAGTTGCGTGGTTTTGAATTGAACTATCAACAGCCTTTCACTTTCTTACCAGCTTGGGGTAAAAATTTCGGTACTTTGCTTAACTATACTTACGTCAATTCCAAAATTGAATATGTCGTCTCGCCAACCAGTGCGGTAACGATTACGGATGATTTGTTGAATTTGTCACCGAAGTCTTGGAATGCCACGCTCTACTATGATGATGGTGCCTTTAGTGCGCGTGTGTCTGCATCGAAACGTTCTGCTTTCCTAACTCGTGTTCCAGGCCAGAACAACAATGACGTAGAAGGTAAAAATGGTACGGTCAACGTTGATTTGTCTATGACATACAAACTGAATGACAAGTGGGAATTTAGCTTTGAAGGATCAAACTTGACGAATCAGGCGAATGATCAATTCATCAGTCGTGCTCGTGATAGCGTGGTCGTCAATAACGTAACAGGCCGTGAGTTTTTGTTAGGTGTACGTTATAAATTCTAAGATTGCATGAAGTAGGGATTGCGCGGCTTAACGAATGATTTGTTAAGCCGCGTTATTTTTTTACACGAGCAAAATGAAGAGGAAAAAGTGATGGGTAGATTGCAAAATGAGCTACAGAAGAGTTTGTATCGTTATCCCTTACTATTTACATGCCTCAGTTTGGCGTTGGTATCCGCTCATGTTTCCGCGAGCGATTTGATCAAAGCGCAAAAAAAGTATGCTTATCCAAGCGATATGGCGTGGGTGTCATCAATACAGGGTGGGCGCGGTGGAAAAATACTACGCGTAACGAACTTACAGAAAGACGGGCCGGGATCACTGCGTGCTGCGATAGAGGCCAAAGGGCCACGTATGATCGTTTTTGAAGTGGGTGGTGTAATTGACCTTGAGCGCAGCGTACTCCAAGTAAGCGAGACGAACGTCTCTATCCTTGGCCAGACTGCGCCTGCTCCCGGCATTACGCTGATTCGCGGCGGCATCAATATCCGTGCATCCCAGACGATCATCCAACATTTGCGAGTGCGCACCGGAGCGGACGGTCAAACTAAAGCGAGTGGCTGGGAAGTCGATGGAATCAATATCTC